>NZ_JBSGZO010000016.1:0-47115 GCF_053611045.1 Streptomyces sp. NPDC054841
GCTCGCCACCAGCCGTTCCCGCTCCAGCCGCACCGTGCGTGCCCGTAGCCGCAGGATCTGGAGCACGCCCAGGGCCTCCAGGACGAACACCGACGAGAACGCGATCCGGTAGTTGTCGCCGGTCGCGTCCAGCAGGACGCCCACGGCCAGCAGTGTGGTCATGGACGCGACGAACCCGCCCATGTTGACGATTCCGGAGGCCGTGCCCTGGCGCTCCGGCGGGTTCGCGGGGCGGGCGAAATCGAAGCCGATCATCGAGGCGGGGCCGCAGGCGCCGAGGACCGTGCAGAGTATGAGCAGCAGCCATATCGGGGCCCGGTCGCCCGGGTAGGCAATGGTGGCGCCCCATACCGCGGCCGTCACCGCGACCGTGCCGAGCGCGAGCGGCGCCCTCGCGGCATGGTGCCGGGCGATGATCTGCCCGTACACCAGACCCACCACCATGTTGGAGAGCACCACCAGGGTCAGCAGTTCGCCCGCGGTCTCCCGGGACAGCCCCTGTGCCTCGACGAGGAAGGGCAGACCCCACAGCAGCAGGAACACCATGGCGGGGAACTGGGTGGTGAAGTGCACCCACATACCGAGGCGGGTCCCGGGCTCACGCCAGGACAGGGCGATCTGCTTGCGGACGAAGGCGGCTCCGGCGTGCTCGGCGGGGGCCGGTTCGCATCCCTCGGGATGGTCCTTGAGGAAGAGCACGAGCAGCACCATGACGAGCACTCCGGCCGCCGCGCTGCCGGCGAACGTCGCGGTCCAGCCGAGGCCGTGCAGCAGCCGGGAGATGAAGATGGTCGAGACGAGATTGCCGGCCATGCCGAACAGCGCGGCGATCTGCGCGATGAGCGGCCCGCGCCGGGCCGGGAACCAGCGTGAGCCGAGGCGCAGCACGCTGATGAAGGTCATCGCGTCGCCGCAGCCGAGCAGCGCGCGCGAGGCGAGGGCCGTGCCGTACGAGGGGGAGAGCGCGAAGCCGAGCTGTCCCGCGGTGAAAAGGACGACGCCGAGGGTCAGCACCTTCTTGGTGCCGAGCCGGTCGACCATCAGGCCGACGGGTATCTGCATGCCGGCGTAGACGAGCAGCTGGAGTATCGAGAAGGTCGAGAGCGCGGAGGCGTTGACGTCGAAGCGGTCGGCGGCGTCGAGTCCGGCGACGCCCAGGGACGTACGGAAGACGACGGCGACGAAGTAGACGGCGACGCCGATGCCCCAGACGACGAGGGCCCGGCGTCCGCCCGGCGGGTCACCGGGCAGTGAGACGGCACCTCCCGGTCCTGCCGAACTCATCGCTCCTCACCCCGGACGAGCACCTTGACCCAGCTCAGGTGCTGGCGCACACAGTGCGCGGCCAGCTCGGTGTCGCCGGCCCTGATGGCCTCCAGCATCTCGGCGTGCTCCGCGATGTTCTTGGCGATCCGGTCGGGGTGCGAGTGCATCACGGCGACGCCCATCCGCAGCTGGCGGTCGCGGAGCTGGTCGTAGAGGCGGGAGAGGATCTCGTTCCCGGCGTGGCGGACGATCTCCGCGTGGAAACAGCGGTCGGTGACGGCGACCTCGGCGAGGTCGCCGGACTCGGCGCGCTGCTTCTGCTCCTCCAGCAGCTCCTCGAGGCGCTCGATCAGCCGCGGCGGAGCCGGTACGGCCTTGCGGACGGCGAACTCCTCGACCAGCAGCCGGGTTTCGACGACGTCGGCGATCTCCTGGGCGGAGACGGCGAGCACCAGGGCGCCCTTCTTCGGATAGAGCCTCAGCAGCCCTTCCATCTCCAGCTTGAGGAGCGCTTCACGCACGGGGGTGCGGGAGACTCCGACGGCCTCGGCCAGTTCGCCCTCGGTGAGCAGCGTGCCGCCCTCGTAGCGGCGGTCGAGTACGGCCTGCTTGATGTGGGCGTAGACGCGCTCGGCGGCAGGGGGCTGTCTGATGGAGGCGGCGGGCATGTGCACAGCTTAGATACAACAAGGGTGCAACAGGAGTCTCTGTCCAGCATGCAGGATGCATCCAGGACTCATCCAGGGCGCAGTCAGGACTCCCGCGGGACGTGTGCGGACCGGTCCCCGGGGCGTGTCCGGGTGCGGGGGCGTGTCCCGGACACGGGGCGGCGCCGGAAGCCCCGATGATGTTCGCGCGAGATCTGTGCAACATCCGTGCATCCATCTGTCCCACTCGTGTGTCTTGTATCGGGACCCTCCTTTCCCTCGGGTCCCAAATCGACTTTGGAAGTTGCGACTTCCGACGCATTCGCGACAAATCGGAGCGTTTCCTTTGATACTCAGCCACAAGGGCCTGCGCCGCGCCGCCACCGTCGCTCTCGCGGGCGGTCTGCTGCTGACGGCCTCGCCCCTGGCCGCGCCCGCGCAGGCGGCGGTGCCGATCCCGACCATCAGCGGTAAGGGCGGCTTCCTCCTCGACCAGGCGGACGGCAAGGCCATCTACGGGAAGGCCAACAACACGCGCCGCCAGATGGCGAGCACCACGAAGCTGGTGACGGCCATAACGGTCCTCACCACTCCGGGCGTGGACCTCAACAAGAAGGTCACCATCAAGCAGGAGTACCGGGACTACGTCGTCAGGAACGGCGCGAGCACCGCGGACCTGCGCACCGGTGACAAGCTGACGGTCCGCCAGCTGCTGTCCGGGCTGATGCTGCCGTCCGGCTGCGACGCCGCGTACGCCCTTGCCGACGCCTACGGCACCGGCACGACGACCGCCGCCCGCACCAAGTCGTTCATCGGCAAGATGAACAAGAAGGCCACCCAGCTCGGCCTGGTGAACACCAAGTTCGACTCGTTCGACGGCATCTCCACCACGGGGAACAACTACACCACCCCGTGGGACCTGGCGAAGCTCGCCCGCCACGCGATGAGCAGCGCCACCTTCCGTGACGTCGTCAAGGTGACGTCGTACAAGACCACCGCGACGACGAGCACCGGCGGCACCCGCACGTACACCTGGTACAACACCAACAAGCTGCTCGGTTCCTACAGCGGCGCCATCGGCGTCAAGACCGGCACCGGTACGGCCGCGGGCCCGTGCCTCGTCTTCGCCGCCACCCGCAACGGCAAGACCTACGTCGGCGTCATCCTCAACGGCACCGACCGCTTCAACGACGCGGCGAAGCTGCTGGACTACGGCTTCGGCTCCACCACCGCCCGGACGATGGAGCTGCGCTCGCTCCCGGCCGGCGCACAGCGTGACTGATCACGCCTGAACGAACGGAAGAGGTCCCGGGACGCGCGCCGCGTCCCGGGACCTCTTTCATGAGCCGGTCAGGCCCGGGTGATGACCGGGTCAGGCCCAGGTGATGAGCCTCTTCGGCTGTTCCAGGATCGCGGCGACGTCCGCCAGGACCTTGGAACCCAGTTCGCCGTCGACCAGGCGGTGGTCGAAGGAGAGCGCCAGAGTGGTGACCTGGCGGGGCTTCACCTTGCCCTTGTGGACCCAGGGCTGGAGCTTGATCGCGCCGACCGCGAGGATCGCGGACTCGCCCGGGTTGAGGATCGGCGTACCGGTGTCGACACCGAAGACGCCGACGTTGGTGATGGTCACCGTGCCGCCCTGCATGGCCGCGGGGGTCGTCTTCCCCTCACGAGCCGTCGCCACCAGCTCGCCCAGGGACTCGGCCAGCTGCGGCAGGGTCTTGTCGTGCGCGTCCTTGATGTTCGGCACGATCAGACCGCGCGGGGTGGCCGCGGCGATGCCCAGGTTGACGTAGTGCTTGAGCACGATCTCCTGGTTCACCTCGTCCCAGGCGGCGTTGACCTCCGGGTTGCGCTTGATCGCGACCAGCAGCGCCTTGGCGATGAGCAGCAGCGGGTTCACGCGGAGCCCCGCCATGTCCTTGTCGGACTTGAGCTCCTCGACCAGCCTCATCGTGCGCGTGACGTCGACCGTGATGAACTCGGTGACGTGCGGCGCGGTGAAGGCGGACCCGACCATCGCCTGCGCGGTGGCCTTCCGTACGCCCTTGATGGGGACACGGGTCTCGCGGGCGCCGGCCACGCCAACGGGCTCCGCGGCCGGGGCGGGCGCCTGCACCGGCTGCACCGGCGCCGGGGCGGCGGCGGGGGCCGCGGGAGCCACCGCCGCGTGGACGTCCTCGCGGGTGATGATCCCGTCGGGCCCGCTCGGTACGACCGTGGCGAGGTCCACGCCGAGGTCCTTGGCCAGCTTGCGGACCGGCGGCTTGGCGAGCGGCCGCGCCGCGGCGGGTGCGGCGGTCCCCCGTCCGTTCAGCTCGGCCTGCACGGCCGCCCGGACCTGCGCGGCCTGCGCCTGCTCGGGCACCGAGGTGCCCTTGCGCGGGCGGCGCTTGGTGGAGGACTCGGCCACGCCGTAGCCGACCAGCACCGGCTGGCGGGCCGCGGGCTTGGCCTCGGCCTCCGGTTCGGCGGCCGCGAGCGTGGGCTCGGTGGCCGCCGGCGGCGGCTCCTCGGCCGGGCCCGACCCCGGCGCCACGTCCACCGTGATGATCGCGGTGCCGACATCCACCGTGGTGCCCTCGTCGAAGCGCAGCTCGTGCACGACGCCGTCGTACGGGATCGGCAGCTCGACGGCCGCCTTGGCCGTCTCGACCTCGCACACCACCTGGCCGTCGGTCACGGTGTCGCCGGGCTGTACGTACCACTTGAGGATCTCGGCCTCGGTGAGTCCCTCGCCCACGTCGGGCATCTTGAACTCACGGAAGCGAGCCGCGTTCTCAGTCATCGTCGTCACGACCCTCTCCTCAGTACGCCAGCGAGCGGTCGACGGCGTCGAGCACCCGGTCCAGACCCGGAAGGTACTCCTCCTCCAGCCGGGCCGGCGGGTACGGGGCGTGGAATCCGCCGACCCGCAGCACCGGCGCCTCCAGGTGGTAGAAGCACCGCTCCGTGATGCGGGCGGCGATCTCCGCGCCGGAGCCGTAGAAGACCGGGGCCTCGTGGACGACGACCAGCCGACGGGTCTTCTCGACGGACTTCTGGACGGCGTCGAAGTCGATCGGGGACATCGAGCGCAGGTCCAGGACCTCGACCGACTTGCCCTCCTCCTGGGCGGCCGCGGCGGCCTCCAGGCAGACCTTCACCATCGGCCCGTATGCGGCGAGCGTGAGGTCGGTGCCGGGGCGGGCGACGTGGGCGGCGTGCAGCGGGCCGGGGATGGCCTCGGTGTCGACCTCGCCCTTGTCCCAGTAGCGCCGCTTCGGCTCGAAGAAAATCACCGGGTCGTCGCTCTGGATGGCCTGCTGGAGCATCCAGTAGCCGTCCGAAGCGTTCGACGGAGAGATCACCTTGAGGCCCGCGACATGCGCGAAGAGGGCCTCCGGGGACTCGGAGTGGTGCTCGACCGCGCCGATGCCACCGCCGTAGGGGATACGGACGACGACCGGCATCTTGATCTTGCCGAGCGCGCGGGCGTGCATCTTCGCGAGCTGGGTGACGATCTGGTCGTACGCGGGGAAGACGAAACCGTCGAACTGGATCTCCACGACCGGGCGGTAGCCACGCAGCGCGAGACCGATCGCGGTGCCGACGATGCCGGACTCGGCGAGCGGGGTGTCGATGACCCGCTCCTCGCCGAAGTCCTTCTGGAGCCCGTCGGTGATACGGAAGACTCCGCCGAGCTTGCCGACGTCCTCACCCATGATGAGGACCTTGGGGTCGGTGTCGAGGGCCTTGCGCAGCGACTCGTTGAGCGCCTTCGCGAGGGACATCTTCTCTACGGCCATGGCTTACTTGCCCTCCTCGACCGCGTCGGCGAAGGAGGCCTGGTACGCGGCGAACTGCGCGCGCTCCTCGTCGACGAGGGCGTGCCCGTCGGCATAGACATTGTCGAAGATCGCCATGTGGTCCGGGTCGGGCATGGCACGGACGGCCTCGCGGACGCGCTTGGCGAGCACGTCGCTCTCCTCGTCGAGCGCGGTGAAGAACGCCTCGTCGGCGTGGCCCTCGTTCTCCAGGTACGTGCGCAGACGCAGGATCGGGTCCTTGGCCTCCCAGGCCTGCCGCTCGTCGTCGTGCCGGTACTTGGTGGGGTCGTCGGAGGTGGTGTGGGCACCCATCCGGTACGTGAACGCCTCGACCAGCGTCGGGCCCTCACCGCGGCGGGCGCGTTCCAGCGCGGACCGGGTCACGGCGAGGCAGGCCAGCACGTCGTTGCCGTCGACGCGGACGCCGGGGAAGCCGAAGCCCTGCGCGCGCTGGTAGAGCGGCACGCGGGTCTGGCGCTCGGTGGGCTCGGAGATCGCCCACTGGTTGTTCTGGCAGAAGAACACGACCGGGGCGTTGTAGACCGCGGCGAAGGTGAACGACTCGGCGACGTCGCCCTGGCTGGAGGCACCGTCACCGAAGTAGGCGATCACCGCGGAGTCGGCGCCGTCCTTGGCGACTCCCATCGCGTAGCCGGTCGCGTGCAGCGTCTGCGAGCCGATCACGATGGTGTACAGGTGGAAGTTGTTGCTGTTCGGGTCCCAGCCGCCGTGGTTCACGCCACGGAACATCCCCAGCAGGTTCGTCGGGTCGACCCCGCGGCACCAGGCGACGCCGTGCTCGCGGTAGGTCGGGAAGACGTAGTCGTCGTCGCGCAGCGCACGGCCGGAGCCGATCTGGGCGGCCTCCTGGCCGAGGAGCGAGGCCCACAGGCCCAGCTCGCCCTGGCGCTGGAGGGCGGTCGCCTCGGCATCGAAGCGGCGGGTGAGGACCATGTCCCGGTAGAGCCCGCGGAGCTCTTCGGGGCTGAGGTCGATGTCGTAGTCCGGGTGCTCGACCCGCTCACCTTCGGGCGTCAGCAGCTGTACCAGCTGGGGCTCGGAAGTCTGCGGCTTCTTCGCGGCGCTGGCGCTGGCGCGCTTACTGCTGCGGCGCGGTTTGCGCGCGGCAGTGCTCTCCACGGTCACGTGCGTGCTCCTCCGTCGGTCCGGCCCCCGGGGTCCGCCGGGGTCCAGTGCGGCTCGCCTGTATCCGTCGGTGCACGGGGTGGGTGCGGCTCGGCCGGGAACAGGCGTGACAGGTGCCCCGGCGAGCGCCCTGCCAAAGGCACGTTACCCAGTGGGGTCCATTACTGCGAAACCCCATTTGACCTGCGATTTTGCTTGGATTTCCAAGTAAATCGAGAAATGCGGGAACAACCACTGGTCACAGCCCTGCAGGCTGCCGGAACACCGGCACGTTATCCCGGGCACCCCGGGCATTGGAAGAGTGAATATGTGAGACTTCTTTCGTGCACGAAGAGGGACAAATCACCGTATTCCTGGTCGATGACCACGAGGTCATGCGGCGCGGCGTCTATGAGTTGCTGTCCGTCGAGGAGGACATCGAGGTCGTCGGCGAGGCCGGTACCGCCGCGGACGCATTGGCCAGGATTCCCGCGACCCGCCCCGATGTGGCAGTGCTCGACGTGCACCTTCCTGACGGCAGTGGGGTCGAGGTGTGCCGTGAGATCCGTTCCCGGAACGAGGACATCAAATGCCTGATGCTCACCTCGTACGCGGACGACGAAGCCCTTTTCGACGCGATCATGGCCGGGGCCTCGGGATATCTCCTCAAGGCGATCCGCGGGGCCGAACTGCTGACCGCCGTACGGGACGTGGCGGCGGGCAAGTCGCTCCTCGACCCGGTCGCCACCGCGCGCGTCCTCGAACGGCTGCGCGACGCCAACAACCCCAAGGCCGACGACAAGCTGGCGAGCCTCACCGACCAGGAGCGCAAGATCCTGGATCTGATCGGCGAGGGTCTGACCAACCGGGCCATCGGCGAGCGGCTGCACCTGGCCGAGAAGACCATCAAGAACTACGTCTCCAGCCTGCTCGCCAAGCTGGGCATGGAGCGGCGCTCGCAGGCCGCGGCGTATGTGGCGAGGATGCAGGCGGAGCGGCGCTGAGGTCCGTAAGGCCCTGATCCGGGCGGCGGCGGAAGGATCACCCGGACGGACGGGATCGTCCGGGTGACGCGTTCGGGATCGGCTGACGCGCTCGGGACCAAAGGCCCTCGGGCTATTTCGGGCGGCGACTCCATCGACACGCTGAGTGATCTAACATCTGGCGAGTGCCGCGCTCATCTGCTACTGCCCCGCCTCCGTTCGGCGCGCTCCTGCGCCGGTACGAAAATGCCGGCGAACCCCTCTCCTGCGAGCCCGTCACCCAGGGCCTCCTGAACCGCGGCTACCGCCTCGCCACCACCCGCGGCGCCTACTTCCTCAAGCACCATCTCGACGCGCCGACCGCCGACCGCGACACCATCGCCCGCCAGCACCTCGCCACCCAGCGGCTGCAGTCGCTCGGCGTCCCGGTCGCCCCGCCCGTCACGGACACGGCCGGCGACACCGTCGCGGTCATCGGCGGCCGCTGCTACGCCCTGCACCCCTGGATCGACGGCCGGCACCGGGACGGCGCCCAGCTCACCACCCTCGAATCGCGCCGGCTCGGAGCGCTGCTGGGTCTGGTGCACACCGGTCTGGAGCGGGTGATGGAGTCGGGCCCGCCCGGCACGAAGCACGGCCACGACCCCAGCCACGGCCACGGCCACGGCCACGGCAATGACCACAGCCGGGACCACAGCCGGGAGCACGACAGCGCCGACCCCGACGAGACCTTCGCCCTCATCGACCGACTGCTGGACCTGGCTCGCGGCCACCGCCCCCGGGACACCTTCGACGCGCTCGCCGAGCACCGGCTGCTGGAGCGCCGCGCCCTGCTGGAGCGGCACGCGCACCGACGGCCGCCCCCGGGCGCCGCCAGCGGCTGGGTGCACGGCGACTTCCACCCGCTGAACCTGCTGTACCAGGGCGCCGAGCCCGCCGCGATCGTCGACTGGGACCGGCTGGGAGTGCAGCCGCGCGCCGAGGAGGCCGTACGGGCCGCGGCGATCTTCTTCGTACAGCCCGCGGGAGAGCTGGAGCTGGCGAAGGTACGGGCGTACGCGCGCGCCTACCGGCGGGCGGCGGGGGCGGACTGCGCGGAGCTGGCGGCCGCGGTGCACCGGGTGTGGTGGGAGCGGCTCAACGACTTCTGGATACTGCGCTGGCGCTACCAGCTGCACGACCGAAGGGCCGACCCGCAGTTTCCTGCGGTGTCGGCCCTGGCGGTGTGGTGGACGCGGGAGTACGAGGCGGTGTGCGAGGCCTTCGCAGGGTGAGGGCGAAGGCAGGGGCCCGGTCAGCCGGCGGTCGTACCGGCGTCCGCGCCGACGGTCGTCCCGGCGTCCGTGCCCGTGGTCGTACCCGTGTCCGTGCCGGTGCTCGTCCCGGCGTCCGTGCCGGTGCTCGTCCCGGAATCCGTGCCCTCGGTCGTGCCGGAGTCCGTGCCGGTGCTCGTACCGGAATCCGTGCCCTCGGTCGTGCCGGAGTCCGTGCCCGTGCTCGTACCGGAGTCCGTGCCCTCGGTCGTGGACGGCGTACCGGACGGGCCGCCGTCGGTCGGGGTCTCCGGCGTGGACGGCTGGTTGTCCGTGGGGGGATTGGACGGCGTCCAGGACTCCTCGTTGCCGCCCGTCGACGAGTCCGGCTCCTCGCTCTCCTCGCTCTCCGTCTCCGACGGCGTGGGCGAGACACTGGACTTGGTCGGGGTGGTGTCGGTGACGTTGGTGTCGTCCTTGTCCTTGGTCCCGGTGTTGTTCGCCCGGTCCACCGCGAAGGCCACACCCGCCACGATCGCGATCACCGCGAGCGCGACGAACAGCCACACCTTGCCGCGGCCGCCGCCCCTGCCGCCGCCCTGTCCGAGCCCGCCGCCGTGGTACGCCCCGTCGTCCGGGTTGCGCGGCGGCAGTATCGGGCCCTGGGAGGTGTCCCCGTGCATGGGGTGACCCATCGCGGTCGTGGCCCCCATGCCGATCACCGCGGTGTGGCCGACCTCGTGCAGCTCGACCGGGCCGGTGTTCCACGCGCCTGTGTGGCTGCCCTGCTGCTGGAGCATCTGCAGCCCGTACTGCACCAGTCCGCGCATCTCCTCGGCGCTCTGGAACCGGTCGTCCGGGTCCTTGGCGAGCGCGCGCATCGACAGGCCGTCAAGCTCCGGCGGGGCCACGTCCGAGACCTCGGACGGCGGCACCGGCATGTCCTGGACGTGCTGGTAGACGACGGAGAGCGGGGTCTCGCCGGTGAACGGCGGACGCAGCGCCAGCAGTTCGTACAGCAGACAGCCGGTCGCGTACAGGTCGGAACGGTGGTCGACGGCCTTGCCGAGCGCCTGCTCCGGGGAGAGGTACTGCGGCGTGCCCATGACCATGCCGGTCTGGGTCATCGTCGACTGCGCGCCGTGCAGGGCGCGCGCGATGCCGAAGTCCATCACCTTCACCGCACCGCCGTTGGTGATGATGACGTTCGCGGGCTTGATGTCGCGGTGCACGATGCCGTGCTGATGCGAGTACGCGAGCGCTTCCAGCACACCGGAGACGATGATGAGCGCCTGCTCGGGCGGCGGCGCGTCGGCGCTGATGAGCAGATCGCGGATGGTGCGGCCCTCGACCAGCTCCATCACGATGTAGGGGACGGACTGGCCGCCCACCACGTCCTCGCCGGAGTCGTACACGGCCACGATGGCATGGTGGTTGAGTCCGGCGACCGACTGCGCCTCACGTGTGAAGCGCGCCTTGGAGACGGGGTCCTCGGCGAGGTCGGCCCGGAGCAGCTTCACGGCGACGGTACGGCCGAGCCGTACGTCCTCGGCCGCGAACACCTCGGCCATGCCGCCGCGGCCCAGACGGTGGGTCAGCCGGTAGCGGCCGTCGCCGACCAGTCCGCCGACGCCCCAGGAGTCCGCGGCATCCGACACTCCTCCGCCACTTGCTTCGGGTTCGGGTGCCATCAGTCCTCGCCGTCGTATCTTGCCGCGCTGCCCTTGCGCGAGCGTCCCTCGGGTGCTTTGCCACGTCACGCTACAGGCTTCTCGTGGCATGCCGGTTCGAGATGGACCGGCCATAGAACCCGTTGCCGGTGCACCCACGCAAATCGCGTGCCGTTCCTGTAACGCTTACGGGACGCTTCTTGTGCGTACGGTCACGGAACGGGCACCTGGCTTGACGTGTCCGTGCCCTCGGGCAGACTTGGCCCGTAATACGGATCACCGCTGTCACCGCTCGACGGTGCGCGTCTAGGGGGAAGCACAGTCATGAGCCAGGACGGCGCACAGAGCGGCCGCTATGCGGGCGGTTCGGTAGCGGGCGGCCGTTACCAGCTTCGCGACCTGCTGGGCGAAGGCGGTATGGCCTCCGTGTATCTGGCGTACGACAGCGCGCTGGACCGGCAGGTCGCCATCAAGACGCTGCACACGGAACTCGGCCGCGAACAGTCCTTCCGCGAGCGGTTCCGGCGCGAGGCACAGGCCGTCGCCAAGCTGTCCCACACCAATATCGTGTCGGTCTTCGACACCGGCGAGGACACGGTCACATTCAGCGGCTCCGCCGGCGACGGCGGCGTGATGCCGTACATCGTCATGGAGTACGTGGAGGGCCAGCCTCTCGGATCGGTGCTGCAGGCCGACATCCGGCAGCACGGCGCGATGCCCGCGGACAAGGCGCTCAAGGTGACCGCGGATGTGCTGGCGGCCCTGGAGACCAGCCATGAAATCGGCCTGGTCCACCGGGACATCAAGCCCGGCAACGTGATGGTGACGAAGCGCGGCGTCGTCAAGGTCATGGACTTCGGTATCGCGCGCGCCATGCAGTCGGGCGTCACGTCGATGACGCAGACCGGCATGGTCGTCGGTACTCCGCAGTATCTGTCGCCGGAGCAGGCGCTGGGGCGCGGGGTCGACGCGCGCTCCGACCTGTACTCGGTCGGCATCATGCTCTTCCAGTTGCTGACGGGCCGGCTGCCGTTCGACGCGGACTCGCCGCTCGCGATCGCGTACGCCCACGTGCAGGAGGAGCCGGTCGCTCCGTCCTCCATCAACCGCTCGGTGACCCCGGCGATGGACGCGCTGGTCGGCCGGGCGCTGAAGAAGAACCCGAACGAGCGCTTCCCGAGCGCTGCCGCGATGCATGACGAGTGCCTGCGGGTCGCGAGCGCGGGTCAGACGGGCGCGCCGGTGATCGTGCAGGGTGCGCCGACGAACAGCGGCGCGGGTGTGGGGTCCGCGGTGTTCCCGCCGGTGGACCAGTCGGCTCCGGCGCCGCCGCCGCAGAGCGTGCAGCAGCCGTACCAGCCGGGTCCCTACGGCCCGCCGACCACGGCTCCGGGTCCGGGTCCGGGTCCGGGTCCGGGTCCGGTTCAAGGGGCCTCGACACCTCCTCCGACCTACGGCTACCCGCAGCAGGCGCCGGCCCCGGCGCCCGCCCCCGCGTACCGGACCCCGACGCCCTCTCCGGCGCCGTACGGCATCTCGCCCCAGCAGCCGGTCGGTTCGGCCCGCCGCTCGGGCAACTCTCGGATGCCGCTGATCCTCGGCTCGGTCGTGGTGGCGGTCGTGGTCATCGCCAGCCTGATCGCGATCAAGGTGATCACGGGTGGCAACGGGGACGGGGGCGGCGGCACCCCGTCGCCGAGCGACTCGGCGGTGGCGGGGCACAGGGGACCCGACCTGAGCAAGACGATCGACAAGGAGGCGTGCACCTCCCCCGACGAGGGCCAGGACCCGGAAAAGGTCGTCGTGCCCGACTTCACGTACAAGAACGTCGCCTCGGTCAAGGAGTGCATCCAGGCCGCGGGCTGGTCGGTGAAGTCGGAGCGCCCGGTCAACGAGGCCGTGTACGGCGAGGGCGCGATCATCACGCAGTACCCGCCGGCCGGCACCGAGGTCTCGGCGGACGATGTCGAGTTCACCCTGGAGGTCTCCACGGGTGACCCGGCCGAGTCCCAGTAGCTCGCCACGCTCTTCGGAGTTCCTTCGGACGGCCCGGTACACGTGTGTGTGCCGGGCCGTTCGCTTGCCGGGCGTTCTTTTTGCCCGAGATGCCGGAAACACCCCTGCATGTGACGCTGAGTCCGACATCTCGGCGACCTGGCTCGGGAGGGGGTCATCCGGTGGCTCCGAAGTTCCGTATGCACTGCGCGACGACCATCGCGGCGTTCGCGCTGGCCATACCCGTCGCGACGACGTACGCGTACGCCGGCAGTCCCGCGACCCATACCGAGGACTCCCGGGACGCCAGGGACGCCAGGGATACCAGGGACGCCCGTGAGACGGACCACGCTCCAAGGGCGCATGCCGAGGACTCCGGTGAGGACGCCCCCGGAGACGGCCCCGGACCCGCCCCGACGGGGCTTGCGCCGAGGCAGACCTCACGCCCGTCACTCCCGGAGAGGAGTGGCGACGAAAGGCACGACAAACCCGGTTCGGCGCAGGACAGCGGTACGAAGTGGCGGCCCGGAGCCGATAACGACGCCCCTGAGGCCGCCCCGAACGCCGCCGACAAACCTGCCGAGGGGCCCGCCAGGAAGCCGGCCCCGGAGGCCTCCACGTCCGCTTCACCGTCACTCGCCGGGCGGCAGGCGGGGGAGGGTCGCAAGCGCCCCGGCCGTACGGCCGCCCCCTCCGACAGCGCGACCCGGTCGCCCGATCGGCGGCATGAGCGTGAACACCCTGACGAGCATCAGCGCGATCACGAGCACGAGCACGAGGCGGAGCCGACGGCGCAGCACACGGACGACATGGACGACGTGGACGACGTGGACGCCGCCATGCCGCCCTCCGCTCCGCCGCCCCCGGCACCCACCCCGGCACTCACCGACCCCGCCTCCGGCCAGGGGGCCGTGCATGCCGTCGCCGAGCCGCTCGAGCGACAGATCCCGGTACTGACACTGGGTGCCGGATGCGCCCTGATGGGGATCGGCCTCGGGTACATGGGACTGCGGCTGCGCCGCAGCTGAGACCCCGTAGGCCACACCAGGCGCACCTCTCAAGCCATCCACCGACCCATCCGTCCCTCGTACGACCTACACGCGAGGTCCGTCTCAGGATGGTTGCCGTACTCGGCATACCCGGTATACATACTGGGTATGTCGATTCGCCACGGCCTCCTCGCCCTCCTCGAACGCGGCCCCCGCTACGGGTCCCAGCTCCGCACGGAGTTCGAGTCCCGCACCGGAGCCACCTGGCCGCTCAACGTCGGCCAGGTCTATACGACCCTCAGCCGGCTGGAGCGCGACGGCATGGTCGTTCAGGACGGCGAGGACGAGGCCGGCCACACGCTCTACGTCATCACGGAAGCCGGGCGCGAGGAACTCAAAGCCTGGTTCGAGCGGCCGGTCGACCGGACCAGCCCGGCCCGCGACGAGCTGGCGATCAAGCTCGCCATGGCGGTCGGGGCACCCGCGGTCGACATCCGCAACGTCATCCAGTCCCAGCGCCGCCACACCGTGAAGGCGATGCAGGACTACACCCGGCTCAAGGCTCAGGCACTGGAGACCGCCCCCTCAGGGCGGGACGAGATCGCCTGGCTGCTCGTACTGGAACAGCTGATCTTCCAGACCGAGGCGGAGGCCCGCTGGCTCGACCACTGCGAGGCCCGGCTCATCCGGCTCTCCACGGCGGCCCGCAATCCGGAGCCTGCACCCCCACCCACCCAGGCTCCGGCTCCGGCCCACGACCACCGGGGGCGGCGGGGCTGAGTCCCGGTGCCCCGTCCCGTCTTCTCATCCGCTCTCTGCACGTCCGCTCTCCGCACATCCGCTCGCGTGCGCCTTCCGCGTACGCCCAAGGGGGGACCCCTCCATGTCCGACCACTCCCAGCAGTCCCGGCAGTCCCGGCAGTCCCGACAGCCAGTGCTGCAACTGCAGAACCTGACCCGCGTTCACGGCAGCGGCGCCACCGAAGTACACGCCCTGCGCGGCATCGACCTCGATGTGTTCCCCGGTGAACTCGTCGCCGTCATGGGCCCGTCCGGCTCCGGCAAGTCCACGCTCCTCACGATCGCCGGCGGCCTCGACGCCCCGACCTCGGGCCGTGTGATCGTCGAGAACACCGACATCACCGCTGCCGACCGCAAGACCCTCGCCGCCCTGCGCCGCCGCAGCATCGGATACGTCTTCCAGGACTACAACCTCATCCCGGCGCTCACTGCCGCCGAGAACATCGCCCTGCCGCGGGAACTCGACGGCACCTCCGCCCGCAAGGCCCGCGCCGAAGCCGTCGCCGCCCTCACCGAGATGGACCTCGGCCATCTCGCCGACCGGTTCCCGGACGAGATGTCCGGCGGCCAGCAGCAGCGGGTGGCGATCGCCCGTGCTCTCGTCGGCGACCGCCGCCTCGTCCTCGCCGACGAACCGACCGGAGCCCTGGACTCCGAGACCGGCGAATCCGTCCTCGCCCTGCTGCGCGCCCGCTGCGACGCGGGCGCGGCGGGCATCCTCGTCACCCATGAGCCGCGCTTCGCGGCCTGGGCCGACCGGGTCGTCTTCCTCCGCGACGGCGCGGTCGTCGACCAGACCGTCCGTAGCGAAGCGGACTCCCTGCTGACCGGGCAGGCGGCCGAACGGTGAAGAACTGGTACCACTCCTGGCGTGCCGCGGTCCGCATAGCCCGCCGCGACGCCATCCGCTCCAAGGGGCGCAGCTTCCTCGTCCTGTCGATGATCGCCCTGCCGATCCTCGGGGTGAGCGCGGCCGATCTGACACTGCGCAGCGCCGAGCTCTCCACCGAGCAGACCATGGAGCGCAAGCTCGGTGCCGCAGACGCCAGTTTCACCGACCCCGGTATGGGCGGTGCACCGATCTACCAGAGCCCCAACGGCGACAACTACGCCCCGGTGGGGGACTTCGAGGACAAGCCGTGGCCGACGGGCGACCACGACGTCAAGAAGGCCTTCCCGGCAGGCACCGAGTGGCTGGAGGACTCGAACGGCTTCGGCAAGCTCCGCACGGCGCACGGCCTGCTGAACACCGAGATCCGTGAGCTCAAGGCCGCGGACCCGATGGCCGCGGGAATCATGACGCTCGTCAACGGCCGGTTCCCCAAGGGGACGGACGAGGTCGCCGCGACGACCCACTTCCTGGAGTCCAGCGGGCTGAGCGTGGGCTCGAAGCTCTCGGCGCGCAGCCTCGACCGGGAGTACACGATCGTCGGCTCGTACGAGCTGCCCAACTCTCTCAAGACCGATCAGGTCAATGCGGTCCCCGGCGCCCTGCTCGACCCGCTCGACAAGGCGCTCGCAGCGGACAAGCTGCCCGGCGCCGAGAAGAACACGAGCTATCTGGTGAGCGTTCCGGGCAGTTTCACGTGGAACATGGTCAAGGAGGCCAACGCCAAGGGTGTGACGGTGATGTCGCGGGCCGTTCAGCTCGCCCCGCCCGCCGACTCGGACGTACCGCTCTACGACCAGCAAGACGGGGGCGGCGACTACGTGGAGAGCACGGCCGCGCAGGCGGCGGCGCTCGCCGCGGTCGGCACCGTCGTCGGCCTCGCCATGCTGGAGATCTGCCTGCTGGCCGGTCCCGCCTTCGCCGTGGGCGCCCGGCGGTCGCGCCGCCAGCTCGGACTGGTCGGTGCCAATGGCGGCGCCCGCCACCACATCCGCGCCATCGTCCTGTCCGGCGGTCTGGTGATCGGCTTCGCGGCGGCGGTCGTGGGCACGGTCCTCGGTCTTGTCCTGACCTTTGCCCTGCGCCCCCTGCTCGAGGAGCAGATGGGTGCGCGCTTCGGCGACTTCGACATCCGGCCGCTGGAGCTGCTCGGCATCGGGCTGCTCGCGGTGATCACCGGTCTGCTGGCCGCGATCGTCCCGGCGGTCACCGCCTCCCGGCAGACCGTTCTGGCCTCCCTCACAGGGCGTCGGGGCGTCCGCCGCAGCAGCAGGGTGCTTCCCGTGATCGGGCTGGTCGCGGTACTGCTCGGGGCGGCGATCGCTCTGTACGGGTCCGTCTACACGGACCAGTTCGTCGTCGTCGCCGGCGGAAGCGCGCTCGCCGAGCTGGGCATCGTGGCCCTCACCCCCGCGTTGGTCGGCCTCTTCGGCCGGACAGGCCGCTGGCTGCCGCTCTCGCCGCGGCTCGCGCTGCGCGACGCCGTACGCAACCGGGGCCGCACCGCTCCGGCAGTGGCCGCGGTACTGGCCGCGGTGGCCGGAACCGTCGCCGTGGCCACGTACGCCGCGAGCAAGGACGCCCAGGAGGAAGCCGCCTACGAGGCGGAGCTGCCGCACGGCGCGGTCTTTCTGGGGCTCGACGAGCCCGGCGGCCGGGACGTCCCGGCGGCCCGGGCGGCCGTGCAGAAATACCTGCCGGTCGATGTGCAGGCCGACGTGGACCGCATCGTCGTCGGGAACGTCAACTGCGGGCAGTACGGCGGCGGTACCGAGGGCTGTGGCCGCTACGAGGTCGTCGTACCCAAGGCGCACCAGTGCCCGCTGTGGAGTTCGACCGGGAATGAGGACCCGGCCGAGAAATTCACCAAGGCCCAGCGTCGCGCGCTCGCCAAGGACTGGCGCTGCAAGGAGAACCAAGGGCTGATCACCCTGCCGGGTGGTGTGATCGTCGGTGACGCGAAGCTGCTGAAGGTGCTCGCGATCGACGACCCCGCGGCCGCGAAGGCCCTGGCGGACGGCAAGATCGTCTCCTTCGACAAGCGCAACGTCGACAAGAGCGGCTCGATCGGCATCCGTCTGATCACCGACAACGAAGCCGCCGACAAGGCGATGGAGGAGGGCAAGGAAGCTCCGGGACCGGTCAAGACCTTCCCCGCTCACCAGGTCGCCGGAGACGTGAACGCGTACGGGCTGTCGCTGATCCTTCCGCCGGCCGCAGCCAAGGCTTCCGGCATCACCGCCGTCCCCTTCGGGGCGTACTACTCGACCGACCGGATGCCGAGCAGCGAGCAGCGGCAGAAGCTGGACGGTGAGCTCGACAAGACCGGCGCCGATGTCGCCCTCCACATCGAGGAGGGCTACACCAGCGACAGCGGCATCGTGCTGCTGGCGCTCACCGTCTTCGCCGGGCTGATCACCATCGGTGCGGCCGGTATCGCGACCGGGCTCGCCCAGGCCGATGCCGAGGCGGACCTGAAGACGCTGGCTGCCGTCGGCGCCCCGCCGCGGGTCCGTCGCACGCTGAGCGGTTTCCAGTGCGGTGTGGTCGCGGCGATGGGTGTGGTGCTCGGCTCGGCGGCGGGTGTGCTGCCGGCGGTCGGACTGCGACTGACCGAGCACCGCCAGGAGCTGAAGTGGTACGAGGAGGCCCTCGACTCGGGCTTCGGCGGGGTCGACAGCCCGCCGAACGTCCCGATCATCCTCCCCTGGGAGACCCTCGCCGCCCTGCTGATCGCCGTCCCGCTCGGCGCGGCCGTCCTGGCGGCCCTGGTCACCCGCTCCCGCGGGGCCCTGGCCCGCCGCGCGGCGACCTGAGCCCATCCGTGATGGACCTGTGCCCCCGTACCAGGGTGGATCACCCCGGTACGGGGGCACACCGTGTGGTGAACCACTTGTGCGAGAGAATGGACGGCATGGAGATGCCGAGGAATGAACGGTCGCAGGAGAGCCCCCATGTCCTCATCCTGGGACAGGACGGTATGGCGCTCGGCGGCGGTGACGGTGACGACGAGTCGCGCGAGGTCCCGGTGACGGAGATGGTCGAACAGCCTGCGAAGGTCATGCGCATCGGCAGCATGATCAAGCAGCTGCTGGAGGAAGTGCGGGCGGCGCCTCTGGACGAGGCGAGCCGCGTCAGGCTCAAGGAGATCCACGCGAGCTCGGTGAAGGAGCTCGAGGACGGCCTCGCTCCGGAGCTCGTCGAGGAGCTGGAGCGCCTGTCGCTCCCGTTCACGGACGAGGCGGTGCCCTCGGAGGCGGAGCTGCGCATCGCCCAGGCCCAGCTGGTCGGCTGGCTGGAGGGCCTGTTCCACGGCATCCAGACGGCGCTGTTCGCCCAGCAGATGGCGGCCCGCGCCCAGCTCGAACAGATGCGCCGCGCCCTCCCCCCGGGTGCCCCTCACGACGACGACAACCCCCACGGCGCGATCCGCTCGGGCCCCTACCTCTAGCGACGCACGTACTCCAGCCACGCACGTACCTCCGGCGACGCAAGCGGCCGGGCCCCGCTCCCCTCGGGGGGAACGGGGCCCGCGGCGTTGTCGGGGCTCGTTGCCCCTCTGCTCAGAGCTCAGCGATGGGTCACCCCTCGGCCGTGGGTCACCCCTCAGCCGTGGGTCACCCCTCAGCCGTGGGTCACCCCTCAGCCGTGGGCGCGACCAGCACCACCTTGCCCACGTGGGCACCCGAATCCAGCGCCCGGTGCCCCTCGGACGCCTCCGGCATCGGCACGGTGCGATCAACCACCGCTCGAACCGTCCCGGCCTCGACGAGGGGCCACACATGCTCGCGCACCGCCGCCACAATCGCCGCCTTCTCGGTCAGCGGCCGCCCCCGCAACGACGTCGCCGTCACCGCCGCCCGCTTCCCCAGCAGCGCCCCGAGGTTCAGCTCGGCCTTCACGCCACCCTGCAGCCCGATCACGGCGAGACGGCCGTTGACGGCCAGCGCCCGCACATTCCGGTCCAGATACTTCGCGCCGATGATGTCGAGAATGACGTCCGCCCCGGCCCCGTCCGTCGCCTTCCGCAGCTCCTCGACGAAGTCCTGCTCGCGGTAGTCGATCAGAATGTCCGCGCCCAGCTCCGCGCACCGCGCCAGCTTCTCCGGGCCGCCCGCCGTGACCGCGACCCGGGCCCCGACCGCCTTCGCCAGCTGGATCGCCATCGTGCCGATCCCGCTCGCGCCGCCGTGCACCAGCAGCGTCTCACCGGGCCGCAGATGCGCCACCATGAACACGTTGGACCAGACCGTGCAGGTCACCTCCGGCAGCGCCGCCGCCGTGACCAGGTCGACGCCCTCCGGCACCGGCAGCAGCTGTCCCACCGGAACGGCCACCTTCTCCGCGTATCCGCCGCCGGCCAGCAGCGCACACACCTCATCGCCGACACGCCACCCGGAGATTCCGGGACCGAGCGCCGCGATCCGGCCCGAGCACTCCAGCCCGGGGTACGGGGACGCGCCGGGCGGCGGTTCGTAGAAGCCTTGTCGCTGCAGCAGATCCGCGCGGTTGACCGCGCTCGCGACAACGTCGACGAGGACTTCCCCCTCGCCGGGCACAGCGTCGGGCACCTCCGCCCAGACCAGCGCCTCGGGACCACCTGGTTCGGGAATCGTGATCGCATGCATGGCCGCGAGGCTACTCCGACCACCCGGTACGCGCCGGGCGACCTTGCCGCGCCCGCCGAGACCACGCGGCCCGGGGGCGGTCCGTGCCGGGCGCGGCTCGGTCCATTCCGGGCGCGGCTCGGTCCGCGCGGGGCACGTTGTCAGTCCGTGCCGAACGCGGCTCGGTCCGCGCGGGTCGCGCGTTGTCAGTCCGTGCCGGGCACCGGATGATGGCTGTTCTCCGCCCGCACGATGGTGATCAGGCGATCCGTGAGCTGCAACGGGCTGGCCTTGGGGTCGTCGTAACCCAGCAGCCGGTGCCCCCGCAGCACGCTCACCACCAGGTCGTCCGTCTCCCGGACGCTCTTGCCGACCTCGCTCTTTATCACTGGCCGTTCGACCAGATCGAGCCCGCTGCCCTGCTGGATCAGGTCCTCCATCACCGTGCCCGCGTACGGACTCAGCACGGACAGCCCGAGCAGCCGGCCCGCCGCGCTGGCACTGGTGATCACCGCGTCGGCACCGGACTGGCGCAGCAGAGGAGCGTTCTCCTCCTCGCGCACCGCTGCGACGATCTTCGCTCCCCGGTTGAGCTGCCGCGCGGTCAGCGCGACCAGGACCGCCGTGTCATCGCGCTGAGTGGCGATGACGATCTGGCGCGCCTTCTGCAGCTCGGCACGGATCAGCACATCACTGCGGGTCGCATCGCCGACGACCCCCGCGAACCCATCCGCGTTGGCCGCCTCGATGACCTTTGAACTCGGATCCACTACGACGACCTGCTCCTTCTTCAGACCCGTCGCGCACAGGGTCTGAAGCGCGGAACGTCCCTTCGTACCGAAGCCGATGACTACGGTGTGGTCACGCAAAGTGGCCCTCCAGCGACTCAGCCGCCAGTCCTCCCGGGTCCGCTCGGTGAGGACCTCAAGAGTGGTGCCGACCAGGATGATCAGGAACAGCACGCGCAGCGGCGTCACCAGCAGCACATTGGCCAGCCGGGCACTGTCGCTGTGCGGGACGATGTCGCCGTAACCCGTGGTGGAGAGGGTGACGGTCGCGTAGTAGACGGAGTCGAGGAAGTCGACTCGCCCGTCGGCGTTGTCGTGGTAGCCGCCACGGTCGAGCCAGACGATGAACACCGTGAGCACCAGCACGAACAGCGCCATCAGCAGGCGCTTGCCGACCTGGCGCAGGGGACGCTCGACGACACGGCGCGGCATGTTGACCCGCGCAGCGGCCAGCTGTTCCTCGGCATTCCGGGCCATGACGTCATGACCGGGAAGTTTCACGTGAAACACCCTTCGGTGGTCGGCTACCAGGGCAGATCGAGGACCTCCAGCTCGTCTCCGGAGCGCGCCCCGCCAGGCGGAACGACGGCGAGAGCGTGCGCGGCCGCGATGCCCCGAAGCATGGCCGGACCGTTGTAGTGCAGCGGTACGAGCCTGTCGCCACGACGCACCACGGGCACGAGCCGGGTGTCATACGGATGACCATGCACCTCGTCCCGTAGGGACGCGCGATAAGGGGCCGGGGTTGCCCGCCCGGACCTCTCGCGCAGCAGCGGCTCGGCGAGTGTGAGCAGCCCCGAGACGGCAGCGAGCGGATTCCCTGGCAGTCCCACCAGGTGCCGGCCGGGCGCGAGCCTGGCCAGCAGCATCGGATGCCCTGGGCGCACGGCGACACCGTCGACCAGTAGCTCGGCGCCCGTCTTGCGGAGCACCGGATGGACATGGTCGACGGGCCCGGCGGCCGTGCCGCCCGTGGTGATGACGAGGTCGGCCTCGGAGTTCGTGACGGCCCGGTGCAGCGCGTCGGCATCGTCACCGATCCGTCGGGTGGCGACAACGTCGGCGCCGAGCGCCCTCAGCCAGGGACCGATCATCGGCCCGAGGGCGTCGCGGATCAGACCGTCCTGGGGCAGTCCCTCCGTGAGCAGTTCATCGCCCAGTACGAGCACTTCGACGCTCGGTCGCATGAGCGTGTGCAACGCGTCGTAGCCGGCGGCCGCGGCGAGTCCGAGCACGGCGGGGGTCACCAGCGTTCCGGCGGGGAGGAGTTGGTCGCCGGAGCGGCACTCCTGGCCGCGCGGTCTGATGTCCTGACCGTGGGTCACCTGGCGCTGTGCGTGGAGGTGGCCGCTGTCGTCGGTGCGGGAGTGCTCACTGCGGATCACGGCGGTGGCGCCGGGCGGGATCCGGGCGCCGGTGGCAATCCGTACGGCCGTGCCGTCGGCGAGCGGCTCCGGCTCGCCGTGTCCGGCGAGGATGCCGCTGTCGCTGCTCTCCACGGTCCAGGGGCCGGGTCCGGCGACTGCCCAGCCGTCCATGGCGGAAGTGTCGAAGGACGGCAGATCGGTGAGCGCGGCGAGCGGCGCGGCGAGCGCCCGTCCGAGCGCCCCGTCGAGGGGATCGCGGCGGGTACGGAGCGCGGTGGCACGGCCGGCACGCGCGGCGAGCGCACGAGCCTTGCCCCAGGGTGCGGCAGGGTGCCGTTCGGCGGGCGGGCGTCCCTGACCGGCTGCCGACGGGTTTCCGTCCCCGGAGCCCGATGACCAGCCCGGCTGCCGCCCCACCAGGGCGAGCGCGTCCTCGACGCCGTCGTCAGCGTCAGCGGCACCTGAGGGCGTCGCCGCGGCTTCTGCGCGACCGTTGTCCGCCGGACTGGTACCGGCCTCAGCGCGACCGTTGTCCGCCGGACCCGCACCAGCCTCTGCGGCACCGCCCGGCACGTCGAGTCCGCCGCCGTACCCGGCAGCGCCCGAACGGTCGAGAGTGTCGCCGTGTCCGGCGGCACCCGGAGCGTCCGGTCCGTGGCCCCGCACGGCGACACCCGGAGCGTCGAGTCCACGCTCCCACGTTGACATCAGGTGCCCGCCTCGTCGTTCGGGCCTGGGTCGGCGGGCCCTTCGGCCTTCCCCTGCCCGCTGCCGGCGGCCTCGTCGGCCGCTGCGGCCTCTGCGGCCTCTGCGGCCTCTGCGGCCCAGCGCGCGGCGAGCGCCGTGGCCTTGCGGGCCGCCTCGGCCACGGCCTGGACGCCGTCGCCGCCCGCCTTGGCCGCCGCATAGCCGACCAGGAAGGTGGTGAGCGGCGCGGCGGGCCGGGCTACACCGTGGGCGGCGTCCCGGGCCAGGTCGAGCAGTACGCCGGTGTCGACGTCGAGGTCGATGCCGAGTTCGTCCTTGACTGCGGTGATCCATTCGTCCAGCACGTTTCCATGCTCCCTGATACGCGCCCGGGCGGCGGCGATGTCCTCCCAGGTGTCGCAGTCGAAGGCGGCCAGCGGCTCCGCGGGGATCCGGTCGAGGTCGAGCTCCTGCGTGAGCAACCGCAGCGGCAGCCCCGCGAGGCTGCCGTACTCGGCGGCGATCAGGGCCATCTCCCGGCGCAGCGGCTCGGCCCGGTAGGCAGCGACGAGCGGCTGGTCGCGGCCCTCGGCGTCGGTGAGCAGCGCCGCCTCCTGCTCACCCGTGCCCAGCGCGTCGAGCAGCTGCCGCACCGTCCCCTCCCCGAGAAAGGGAAGGTCGGCGGAGAGCACGAGAACGGTGGGCGCCGACGTCTGCCGCAGCCCGGCGTCGAGCGCGGCGAGCGGCCCACCGCCGGACGGGGTCTCGCGCGCCCAGAGAACCGGGCGCGCGGTCGCCCGCCGGCCGCCGACCACAACGGTGCGGCCGGCGCCGCGGCACACCGTGAGCACCCGGTCGAGCAGCGCCCGCCCGCCGACGCTCACTCCAGGCTTGTCCGCCCCGCCGAGACGCTTGGCAGCACCTCCGGCGAGCACGATCGCGTCGTACTCCGCATCCGCAGTCACTCCAGAAGTATGGGCCGCGATCACCCATACGGAACCGACGGAGAACCGGCAGGAGCTACAGCGTGCGCAACAGCACAGCGGGACTCTCGACGCAGTCGGCCACGTACCGGAGGAAACCGCCCGCCGTGCCGCCGTCGCACACCCGGTGGTCGAAGGTGAGCGAGAGCTGCACGACCTGCCGGACCGCGAGCTCGCCCTCATGCACCCAGGGCTTCGGCACGATACGGCCGACCCCGAGCATCGCCGCCTCCGGGTGGTTGATGATCGGCGTGGACCCGTCGACGCCGAACACCCCGTAGTTGTTCAGGGTGAACGTGCCGCCGGTGAGGTCCGCGGGTGTGAGGCTGCCCTGCCGGGCCTTGTCGGTCAGCCGCGCGAACTCCTCGGTGAGCGACTCGGCCGTGCGGCCGTGCGCGTCCCGGACCACGGGAACGACCAGGCCGCGGTCGGTCTGGGCCGCGAAGCCGAGATGCACCTCTGGCAGCCGCACGATCTCCCTGGCGTCCAGGTCCACCGTGGAGTTGAGCTCGGGATGGCGGGCGAGCGCGGCCGTGCAGATCCGGGCCAGCAGCGCGAGGAGCGAGATCTTCGGCCCGCCCGCGGCGTTCATCGCCCGGCGCGCGGCCATGAGCTCGGTCGCGTCGGCGTCCACCCAGCAGGTCGCGTCCGGTATCTCGCGCCGGCTGCGGGACAGCTTCTCGGCGACGGCCCCGCGAACCCCGCGCAGCGGGATCCGCTCGACGCCTGCCGTGACGGGCACTGCGGCGGGCGCCGAAGCGGGCACGACCGGCTGCGGCGCGACCTGCTGCGGCCCGGCGGCGGAGGCAAGGGCCCGGACCGCGTGCTCCACGTCTGCGCGCAGGATCAGTCCGTCGGGGCCCGACCCCTGCAGCTCGCGAAGATCGACGCCGTTCTCCCTGGCCAGCCGCCGCACCAGTGGCGAAATCACCGCCACGGGACCTTCGGCGGCACGCCCGGTCGGCTGAGCGACGGCAGCGCTCCACACCGCACCACCGCGCGGCGCATCGGGCGCCGGGCTCTCCACAGCGCTGTCCCAGGCGGGCTCATGGCCCGCGAAGGCGGCCGTGTCCGACGACGCCGCCCCGGTCCGCGGGTCCGCGCCGGACGCGGCGGGTGACGGGGCGGTCGCCCCGTTCGCCGCGCCCACAGGACCGGCGGCGGCGGGCGCGGCGCCCGACAGCGCGGACGGCCGGATCCGACGGCGGCGCGCCGCCGGCGCACCCGTGCCGTAGCCGACGAGCACATTGCCGGACGACTCTTCCCCGGCCGCCCCGGTCGCCCCGGACGTCGACGACGTCGTCCCGGAGGGCCCGGGCACCGGCTCCGCCGGACCCACCGCGACGGTGAGCAAGGGAGCCCCGACGGGCAGCTCCGTGCCCTCTTCACCGAAGCGCGCGGTCACCACGCCCGCGTAGGGGCAGGGCACCTCCACCATCGCCTTGGCCGTCTCGACCTCGACGACCGGCTGGTCGATCGCGACGACATCGCCCACGGCGACCAGCCACCGCACGATCTCCGCCTCGGTGAGGCCTTCACCTAGGTCCGGCAGCTTGAATTCGAGCACCTGGGCCATCAGCTCTCCGCCTCCCACTGCAGCCGCGCCACGGCGTCCAGTACCCGGTCCACACCCGGCAGATGGTGACGTTCCAGCATCGGCGGCGGATACGGGATGTCGAAGCCGGCAACTCTCAGCACCGGCGCCTCCAGGTGGTGGAAGCAGCGCTCGGTGACCCGCGCGGCTATCTCCCCGCCCGGCCCGCCGAACCCGGTCGACTCATGGACGACGACCGCCCGGCCGGTGCGCCGCACCGACGCGGACACCGTCTCGTCGTCGAAGGGCACGAGGGAGCGCAGATCGACGACTTCAAGGTCCCAGCCCTCGGCCTGCGCGGCCTCGGCGGCCTCCAGACAGACCGGCAGGGACGGCCCGTACGTAATGAGCGTGGCACTGTGCCCCGGGCGCCGCACCACCGCGCGTCCTATCGGCTCCACGGCGGCCGGAGCTTCCGGCGACCAGTCGGCCTTCGACCAGTACAGCCGCTTCGGCTCCAGGAAGATGACGGGGTCGTCGGAGGCGATCGCGGCCCGCAGCAGCCCGTACGCGTCCTCGACCGTGGCCGGCGCGACGACATGGAGCCCCGGAGTCGCGATGTAGTACGCCTCGGAGGAGTCGCTGTGGTGCTCGACTCCGCCGATCCCGCCGCCGTACGGCACGCGCACGGTGATCGGAAGCGGCATCGCGCCGCGCGTGCGGTTCCGCATCCGGGCGACATGGCTGATCAGCTGCTCGAAGGCGGGGTAGGCGAAGGCGTCGAACTGCATCTCGACGACGGGGCGCAACCCGTACATCGCCATGCCGATGGCCGTCCCGAGGATCCCCGCCTCGGCCAGCGGTGTGTCCGTACAGCGGTCCTCGCCGAACTCCTTGGCGAGACCGTCCGTGACCCGGAAAACACCGCCGAGCGTGCCGACGTCCTCGCCCATGACGTGGACGGACGGGTCCTCGGCCATCGCGTCGCGCATCGCGCGCTGCAAAGCCTGCGCCATCGTGGCGGGCTTGGACGGCCTGACGGTTGCCGTGCTCATCGTGCGTCACCCTCCGCGCTGTGGCCGCCGTGGGCATCCTCGGCGTCCAGCTCGGCGCGCAACTGTGCCGCCTGCTCACGCAGTTGGGTGGTCTGCTCGGCGTAGACATGCGCGAACAGGTCCATCGGGTCGAGCACCGGATCCGCGTTCATCCGCTCCCTCAGCTGTGCGGCCATCGTCTCGGCGGCCTCGCCGGCCGCCCGTACGGTGTCCTCGTCGAGCAGCCCGCGCCCGGTCAGCTCCTGCTCCAGCAGCCGGATCGGGTCGTGCTCGCGCCAGGCGTCGACCTCGCTGTCGCCCCGGTACCGGGTGGCGTCATCGGCGTTGGTGTGCGCGTCGATGCGGTAGGTGATGGCTTCGACGAGGGTCGGGCCGCCGCCTCGCCGCGCCCGCGCGACCGCCTCGGTCAGCACCTCGTGCACCGCCACCGCGTCGTTCCCGTCGACGAGGCGTCCGGGCATTCCGTAGCCGACCGCCTTGTGCGCGAGCGAGGGCGCTGCGGTCTGCTTGGCGAGCGGGACAGAGATCGCGAAGCCGTTGTTCTGTACGAGGAAGACGACCGGGGCCTGCCATACGGCGGCGAAATTGAGCGCCTCGTGGAAGTCGCCCTCGCTGGTGCCGCCGTCGCCGACCATGGCGAGCGCGACGACGTCGTCGCCCTTGAGGCGCGCGGCGTGCGCCAGGCCCACGGCGTGCGGCAACTGGGTGGCGAGCGGCGTGCAGAGCGGCGCTATGCGGTGCTCGCGCGGGTCGTAGCCGGTGTGCCAGTCGCCGCGCAGCAGCGTCAGTGCCTGGACGGGGTCGAGGCCGCGGGCCACGGCCGCGAGGGTGTCCCGGTAACTGGGGAAGAGCCAGTCGCGCTCCTCCAGGGCGAGCGCGGCGGCGACCTCGCACGCCTCCTGGCCGGTGCTCGACGGGTAGACGGCGAGCCTGCCCTGCTTGGTGAGTGCGGTCGCCTGCGCGTTGTACCTGCGGCCGCGGACCAGCTCCGCGTACAGCCGCAGAAGCAGCTCGGGGTCGGCCCCGGCCGCGGCGTCGGTGCCGAGGACCCGGTACGGCTCCGGGTCGGGGAGCAGCGGCGCAGGGTCGGTGCGCGGCTTCCAGGCAGGGGGCGGGGTGGGCCTGTAGGCCGCACCCGGCCGCTCCTGGACCGTCATGCTGCTCTTCTTCAACGCGAGCACCTCCTCGTGGGAGCGGGCATAAGGACCCATGAAGGGCGCTGAGTGTGAGGCGCCTCACCTACCGATTGTTCGGTCGTGGGCGCATTTTGGCTACAGGCACCTTCAGCCTGTGGACAAACGGTTCTCCACAGCCTGGGATAGGAACAGGTCGTCCATGTCAGAGAGGCGGGGGGACGTGACAGCTGAACAAATGGCCGATGACGGGGACCGCACCGTGTACGAAGCCGTGCCCGGGGCCGGGCACGGCCCCCCGCCGCGGACACTGGACGCGATCGACCGCGACATCCTCCGCATCCTTCAGACGGACGGTCGCGCCTCGATACGCTCCGTGGCGGAGCGGGTGCATGTCTCGCGCGCCAACGCGTACGCCCGGATCAACCGGCTCATCGACGACGGAGTGATCCGCGGCTTCAGCGCCCGCGTGAATCACGAGCGCGCCGGGCACGGCGCCTCGGCGTACATCACGCTCAAGATCGTGCAGAACTCCTGGCGGACGGTGCGCGAACAACTTCAAGCGCTGCCTGGAGCTGCCCACATCGCCCTGGTCAGCGGCGATTTCGACGTCCTGCTGCTGGTCCACACGCCGGACAACCGCACACTGCGCGAGCTCGTCCTGACCAAGCTCCAGTCGATCCCCGAGGTGCTCTCCACACGCACGCTGCTGGTCTTCGAGGAGACGGACCTGGACCCGGATCCGACCCGCTGAGCGGGTCGGCCGGGTCCGGTACGGATACAGGTACAGGGGTCAGGACAGGTGCGCAGCCCGCCTCAGTGGCCGGTGCGGAGCCCGCCTCAGTGGCTGGTGCGGAGCCCGTCGAAGGCGAGCCGTACGACCGCGTCGGCGACCTGGTCCCGGTCATATCCGCTGCCGGCCTGCGGCCGGTACCACTCCACCAGGGAGTTGACCATGCCGAAGAGCAACCGGGTCGCGAGCCGCATGTCCATGTCGGCGCGAAGATCGCCTTCCGCGGCGGCGGCCTTCAGCAGATCGGCGACGCGGTGGTCGAACTCGCGGCGTCGCTCCATGGCCCAGCGCTCGGTCCGGGTGTTGCCCCGCACCCGGAGCAGCAGCGTCACGTAGGGCAGCTCGGCGATCAGCACCTCGACGGTGCGCCGGGTCACGTACTCGACCCGTTCCATGGCCCGCCCACGCACCGCGCCCGGCTCGTCGAGAATCCCGAAGAGCCCGTCGAGCGCCCGGCTGACCGCGCGCCGCAGCAGCTCCTCCTTGCCCGCCACATGGTGGTATATCGACGACTTGGAGATCCCTGCGGCCTTGGAGAGGTGCTCCATGGAGGTGCCGTCGTAGCCGCGGTCATTGAAGACCTGGACGGCGACGGACAGCAGCGTCTCGGGGGTGTACGTGTCGCGCTTGGCGGTCGTCATAGGACCTACTCGCCCTTCATCTCGACGTACGTCAGGCGGTAGAGCCCCAGGGATGGCGCATAGCGGCCGGTGGGCACGCGCGCGTGGAGTTCGTCGAGCAGCTCGTGCGCCCAGGCGCGGCCAAGCTTGCGGCCCCACTCGACCGGGCCGATCGGATAGTTGACGCCGAGCCGCATCGCCGTGTCGATGTCCTCGGCGGACGCGACACCCTTGGCGACGGCGTCGGCCGCCACGTCCACCAGCATCGCGACCGTACGCGCGACGATCATGCCCGGTACGTCGCCGATGACACTGACGCTCTTGCCGAGAGCCTGGAACAGGCCGATCGACTGCCGTAGCGTCTCCCACTCGGTGACCTCGGACGCGGACAGCGCGATCCGGGTCGCCGCCCGGTAGTCGAGCGCCAGGTCGAAGTAGACGACATCGCGGAACTCGGCGGACGTCTGACCGTCGGCGAGCGCCAGCTGCCCGCCGCTCGGCAGCAGGATGCGGGTCCCCCGGTCTTCCTCCTCCTCACGCACGGTGATGCCGGCCTCGCGGCACATCGCGAGCAGCTCCCCGGCCGGGCCCAGGTCGCCCTCGACGGTGATGTGCGAGGGCGGCTCGGTCGCCGGAGCGGTATGCGGCTCAGGACGCTCGGCCCCCTCCTCGTACGAGAACCAGCCCCGGCCCGACTTGCGGCCGAGGCGGCCCGACTCCACCAGACGGCGCTGGGCGAGGGACGGCGTGAACTTCGCGCTCTGGAAGAACGCCTCCCACACGGAGCGGGTGACCGCCTCGTTGACGTCCTGACCGATCAGGTCGGTCAGCTCGAACGCGCCCATCTTGAAGCCGCCGCACTCGCGCAGGACCGCATCGATGGTGGCGGGATCGGCGCCGCGTTCCTCGTAGACGGCGAAGGCCTCCGCGTAGAAGGGCCTGGCTATGCGGTTGACGATGAAACCCGGGGTGTCGGTGCAGCGCACCGGGGTCTTCCCCCAGGCCTTCGCCGTCGCGTACGCGCGCGTGGCCACGTCCGCGTCGGTGGCAAATCCACTGACGACCTCGACCAGGGGGAGCAGCGGGGCGGGATTGAAGAAGTGCAGTCCGACGAATCGGCCGGGCCGGCGCAGGGCGCCCGCGATGGCGGTGACGGAGAGGGAGGAGGTGTTGGTGGCGAGGATGCAGTCGTCGGCGACGGTCTTCTCCAGTGCGCCGAAGAGCTCCTGCTTGACGGGGAGTTGTTCAACGATCGCCTCGATGACGAGCGCGCTGTCGGCGAGCTGCGCGAGGTCGGTCGTCCGCTCCAGCCGCAGCGCCGCCGCGTCGCGCGCGTCCTCGGCCAGCCGCCCCTTCTCGACCAGCCTCTCCAGTCGGGCGAGGATCGCACCGGCGGCCGCTTCCACCTGCTCGGGGACCACGTCGTAGAGGCGCACACGATGGCCGGCGAGCAGCGCGACCTGCGCGATGCCCTGGCCCATGGTCCCGGCGCCGACGACGGCGACGGTACGACTCGGCGCGATGGCGTTGGTGCCGCTGGTGCCAGTGGTGGCATCGGTGACGGTCATGGCTGTGATCCTCCCCTATGACTTGTCCACAGGTTCCGCGGACCCCCCTTGTCCCGACCGATCGTTCGGTTACTCTAACTCTGTCCGCGTTCCCCTGCCCAGCTCATCGAGGAGTTGGTCTTTCATGCAGCTGACCGAGACCCACCGGCCGACGCTCGACCAGGCCCTCGAAGCGATCCGCTCGCGGGCGTACTGGTCACCGCATCCTGAGCATCCGAAGGCGTACGGCGAGGGGGGCTCCCAGAGCGCCTCCGACGGCCTCGCGGCGTACCAGGCCCTGCTCGGCACCCGTTTCGAGCTCGACCAGCCCGGCACCGACGGCTGGACCGGCGGCGAAGTGTCGCCTTACGGCCCGGAGCTCGGCATCGAGTATCCGCACCCGGACATCGACGTCCTGCTGCCCGCGATGCGCGCGGGCATGGCGGCCTGGCGCGAGGCGGGCCCCGAGACCCGCGCCTTGGTCTGCATTGAGATCCTGTCGCGGATCAGCGCGCGCACTCATGAGTTCGCGCATGCTGTCATGCACACGAGCGGCCAGGCCTTCATGATGGCGTTCCAGGCGGGCGGCCCGCACGCCCAGGACCGTGGCCTGGAGGCGGTGGCGTACGCCTACGAGGAGCAGACGCGCACCCCGCAGGCGGCCGACTGGTCCAAGCCCCAGGGCAAGCGCGACCCTCTGGAGCTGCGGAAGGCCTTCACCGCCGCGCCGCGCGGTATCTCGCTCCTGATCGGCTGCAACACGTTCCCGACGTGGAACGGGTATCCGGGCCTGTTCGCCTCTCTGGCCACCGGCAACCCGGTCCTCGTCAAGCCGCACCCCCGTGCGGTCCTGCCCCTGGCACTGACGGTGCGGGTCGCGCGCGAGGTGCTGGGCGAGGCGGGCTTCGATCCCAACCTGGTGGCGCTGGCCGCCGAGCGCCCGGGTGAAGGCATCGCGAAGACCCTCGCCGTCCGCCCCGAGATCAAGATCATCGACTACACGGGCTCCACCGCCTTCGGAGACTGGCTGGAGGCCAATGCCCGCCAGGCGCAGGTCTACACCGAGAAGGCCGGTGTCAACACGGTGGTGGTCGACTCCACCGACAACTACAAGGGAATGCTGGCCAACCTGGCCTTCTCTCTCTCCCTGTACAGCGGCCAGATGTGCACCACCCCGCAGAATCTGCTGATCCCGCGCGACGGCATCGCCACGGACGACGGCCAGAAGTCTTACGACGAGGTGGTGGCCGACCTCGCCGCCTCGGTGGGCGGCCTGCTCGGCGACGACGCCAGGGCGAACGCGCTGCTGGGCGCCCTGGTCAACCCCGATGTGAAGGCCCGGCTGGAGGAGGCGGCCGGTCTGGGCGAGGTGGCCCTGCCCTCACGCGAGGTCGTCAACCCGGAGTTCCCGGACGCCGTGGTGCGCACACCGGTGATCGTGAAGCTGGACGGCGCCAAGCCCGACGACGAGGCGTCGTACATGTCGGAGTGCTTCGGCCCGGTGTCGTTCGCGGTCGCGGTCGACTCGACGGCCGACGCGGTGGAGCTGCTGCGCCGCACGGTGCGCGACAAGGGCGCGATGACCGTCGGCGCCTACACGACCTCGGCGGAGACCGAGCGGGCTGTCGAGGAGGTCTGCCTGGAGGAGTCCGCGCAGCTCTCGCTGAACCTGACGGGCGGGGTCTATGTGAACCAGACGGCGGCCTTCTCCGACTTCCACGGTTCCGGCGGCAACCCGGCGGCGAACGCGGCGCTGTGCGACGGCGCCTTCGTCTCGAACCGCTTCCGTGTGGTGGAGGTCCGCCGCCAGGCATGACCCCGCGGACCGCGGCCGGCGCCTGAGAGCGCCCGCTGCACTGGGCGTCCCCTGCACCCCGCAGGGCACAGGGGACGCCGGAGCGCGGGGTTCCGGGGTGAAGACCCCAGATATGAGGGCGGTCGGGGCAAGGGAGAGAATCCCCGCCCCGGACGCCGCGGGATTCACCGCTTGGTTTACAGCGCCGCCGGCACGTCCGCGTACCGCTGCACCCACGCGTGCATCGCGATCGCGGCAGCCGCCCCCGCGTTGATGGAGCGGGTCGAGCCGAACTGGGCGATCGAGCACACCATCGAGGCGTGCTCGCGCGCCTCTTCGGTCAGCCCGGGGCCCTCCTGTCCGAAGAGGAGCAGACACCGCCTGGGCAGCACGGTCCGCTCCAGCGGTACGGCGCCCGGCAGATTGTCGATCCCGATGATCGGCAGCTGCTCGGCCGCCGCCCAGGCGGTCAGCGACTCCGTGTCCGGGTGGTGGCGTACATGCTGGTACCGGTCGGTGACCATCGCACCCCGCCGGTTCCAGCGCCGCCGCCCCACGATGTGGATCTCCTTCGCCAGGAAGGCGTTGGCCGTCCGGACGACGGAGCCGATGTTGAAGTCGTGGCCCCAGTTCTCCACGGCCACATGGAAGTCATGCCGCCGGGTGTCCAGATCGGCGACGATCGCCTCCCGCGTCCAGTACCGGTACCGGTCGACGACATTGCGCCGGTCCCCGTCGGCGAGCAGCTCGGGGTCGTAGTGACCGCCCTCCGGCCAGGGGCGCGGATGGGGGCCGACGCCGATCTCGGGGCCGTAGCCGTCGTCGTACTGAACGGGTTCCTGGGTCACGCTGCTCACCCGACGAGGGTACGGGTGTCCTGGTCCTCGGGCGCGCCGCGCTGCTCGGGGACCCGTGCCGGACGTGAGAGCACGCGGTCCCGGCCCCGTGCCGCCCAGCCCCCGAGCCGGCGCAGGAAGGAGGTCGGCAGGAAGACCGAGTCGGCGGCGATCATCGCGAGCGAGAAGAACGGCAGACCGAGCAGCAGGGCGATTCCGGCGTGCTCCAGCATCATCGCCACCAGCAGGACGTTCTTGACCTTCCGGTTGAACAGCGTGAACGGGAAGGCGACCTGCACGATGACCGTGCCGTACGTCAGCACCATGACGATCAGACCGCTGGCACCCAGGATGTCGGAGAGCGCGGGCCATGGCGTGAAGTAGTCGAGCTTGAGCGGGTAGTACAGGGCGCTGCCGTCCTGCCAGCGCGAGCCCTGGATCTTGTACCAGCCGGCCGTGGCGTAGATCAGACAGACCTCGGCCATGATCACCACGAGCGCGGCATTGTGGATGAGGTTGGCGAGAACGTCGAGCAGCCTTCGCGGCTCGCTCTGCGGCGCGTGACGATCGACCGCCCACCAGACACCGTGGAAGACCCACACCGCCCAGAGCAGGAGGGGAATCCAGCACTCGCTGCCGATCCGGTCCAGGACCGTCCCCACGAGGAGGAGTACGCCGAGGCCCGACCACAGCACCGGCCCCGCCCAGTCCCGTGCCGCACCACGCGCCGAGCGCCGGGAGTCCAGGGACCACACCTGACCACAGCGAGTGAAGACCAGGTAGATCGCCATCAGATGGATCACGTTGTCGCCGCCGTCGCCCATGAAGATGGACCGGTTCTGCAGCGACAGCACACCGACCATGAACAGGACCGACATGGCGCGGGTACGCCAGCCGAGCATCAGCAGCGCGCTGGAGAGCACGGCGACGGCGTACACGGCCTCGAACCAGACCACGCTGTCGGACCACATCAGCGCGGTGAAGGCGTGGTTGCCGGCGATCAGCTGCTGGGCCATGTCCCAGCCCCACGGGCCCTCGGGTCCGTAGAGCTCCCGGCGGTGGGGGAACTCACGCAGCAGGAAGAACAGCCAGGTGGCGGAGAAGCCGATGCGTACGACGGCGCTCTGGTACGGGCCGAGGGCCGTCGAGGTCACGCGCTGGATGGCGCCTGCCAGCCTGCGGTCGAGGGTCTGGGTCACTTGCCCGCCTCCGTGCTGCCGGAGCCTGCCGCCGTGCTGTTCCGCGCGCCGAGTGGCAGGTCCGCGGAGGTCACCGTCCACCAGGGGAGCACCCGGTAGAACGGCCGGGTGTCCGTCTTCTCCTCGCTCCACACCGGTGCGTGCACGGAGCGCGTGGCGGAGCGGAGCTGGATGCGCTCGACGCGGCCGCCGAGGCCATGATTCTCCAGGCGCAGCATCACGATGCGGCGGATGTAGCGCTCGGAGAGCTGACCCCTCAGACCATTGGGCTTGTTGTCGTCGGTGTGCGAGTTGGCATAGAAGTCCCAGCCGCGGCGCAGCTCGTTCTGGTTGACATGGCTGGGGAGGAGATTGCCGCGGATCGCCTCGCCGTCCTCGGCCGAGAGGTCGATCCATTTGGTGGTCCTGCGGCTGCCGTCATCGCCGGCGACCTCGGCGCGCACCTGCACGGCGATGTTCTGCTGCAGCGGGTTGGGGGCGAAGAGCTTCCAGTTCTGCTCGAACTCGGGGTAGATCCAGCCGTCGACGAACTTGCCGTGCTGCTTGGTCATGGTGTTCGAGGGCGCGACGTGCAGAAAGACCATGGCCAGGTGGATGCAGGCGAGGACTCCGACGAGCGCGAGGGCGACCGCGGCCACCACCTGGTAAGGCAGGGAGAGGCTCTCTATTCCGCCCCTGGCACCTGCCTCGTCCGCCCCGTCGGTCCCGTCAGTCCCGCCCGTTTCGCGTATCTCTCCGGACCCGGCAGCCGAAGCCGCCTCGACGCGCTTGGCGCCCTCGTCGTCGTACGAGTCCATCCCGCCCCGATCCCCATTGGTCCACCGCGGTTATCCACAGGGTTGACACCTTACGGGCCGTCGACTCACCATTGAAGTCATTCAACCGAACGATCGGTCGGTAGGGGGCCCGATGACGGCAGTGACTGCAGAGACGACTGCGGCTATGACGCACCAGGCGCGGTTCGATGCCGCCGTGGCCGCCGACGAGCGCATCGAGCCTCGCGACTGGATGCCCGATGACTACCGCGCATCGCTGATCCGCCAGATGGCGCAGCATGCGCATTCCGAGATCATCGGCATGCAGCCCGAGGCGAACTGGATCACGCGCGCGCCTTCCCTGCGCCGTAAGGCCATCCTCATGGCCAAGGTGCAGGACGAGGCGGGCCACGGCCTGTATCTGTACAGCGCCACGGAGACGCTGGGAGCCGGCCGCGACGAGCTGCTGGACAAGCTCCACTCCGGCCGCCAGAAGTACTCGTCGATCTTCAACTACCCGACGCTGACCTGGGCCGACGTCGGCGCCATCGGCTGGCTGGTCGACGGCGCCGCGATCACCAACCAGGTGCCGCTCTGCCGTTGCTCCTACGGTCCGTACGCCCGCGCGATGGTCCGGATCTGCAAGGAGGAGTCCTTCCACCAGCGCCAGGGGTACGAGCTGCTGCTCGCCCTCTCGCAGGGCACCCCCGCGCAGCACGAGATGGCACAGGACGCGGTGGACCGGTGGTGGTGGCCGTCCCTGATGATGTTCGGCCCACCGGACGACGCATCGGCCCACTCGGCGCAGTCCATGGCCTGGAAGATCAAGCGGCATTCGAACGACGAGCTGCGCCAGCGCTTCGTCGACATCTGCGTCCCGCAGGCGGAGGCCCTGGGGCTGACCCTGCCGGACCCGGATCTGCGATGGAACGAGGAGCGCGGTCACTACGACTTCGGCGCGATCGACTGGGACGAGTTCTGGCAGGTCCTGAAGGGCAACGGCCCGTGCAACGAACAGCGGATCACCCAGCGGCGCCAGGCCCACGAGGAAGGCGCCTGGATCCGTGAAGCGGCCGCGGCATATGCCGCGAAGACCGTGTCGAACGAGAAGCGCGACGAGGCGCAGGTGGAGGCGACGGCATGAGCAGCTCGACCGACTGGCCGCTGTGGGAGGTGTTCGTGCGCTCCCGCCGCGGACTGTCCCACACCCACGCGGGCAGCCTGCACGCGCCGGACGCCGAGATGGCCCTGCGCAATGCCCGCGACCTCTACACCCGGCGCAATGAAGGCATCTCCATCTGGGTGGTGCCCTCCGCGGCGATCACCGCTTCGTCCCCGGACGAGAAGGACCCGTTCTTCGAGCCGTCCGCCGACAAGCCGTACCGGCACCCGACCTTCTACGACATCCCGGAAGGAGTGAAGCACCTGTGACCGCCGCACTCGCACTGGGCGACGACGCACTGGTTCTCTCGCACCGGCTGGGGGAGTGGGCCGGGCACGCCCCGGTCCTGGAGGAAGAGGTCGCCCTGGCCAATATCGCCCTCGACCTGCTGGGACAGGCAAGGACGCTGCTCTCCCTCGTCGGCGACGAGGACGAGCTGGCCTACCTCCGCGAGGAGCGGGCCTTCCGCAACCTCCAGCTGGTCGAGCAGCCGAACGGCGACTTCGCCCACACGATCGCCCGCCAGCTCTACTTCTCCACCTTCCAGCGGCTGCTGTTCGGCTCGCTCGCGACGGGCGACAGCGAATTCGCGGGTCTGGCGGCGAAGGCGGTCAAGGAAGTCGCCTACCACCAGGACCACGCCGAGCAGTGGACCCTGCGGCTGGGCGACGGCACGGCCGAGAGCCATGAGCGGATGCAGCGGGCCTGTGACGCACTGTGGCGGTTCACCGGCGAGATGTTCCAGCCGGTGGAAGGCCTGGAGGTGGACTGGCAGGCGCTGCGGGCAGGCTGGCTGGAGTCGGTCACCGCCGTACTGGAGCGCGCCACGCTGACCGTTCCGGACACGGCGGACACCGGAGCCTGGTCGGCGGGTGCCGGCCGGCAGGGACTGCACACGGAGCCGTTCGGGCGCATGCTGGCCGAGATGCAGCATCTGCACCGTAGCCACCCGGGGGCGTCATGGTGACCGACACACTGCTGGAAGCCGAGCTGCGCAGGCTGGCCGGGTCCGTGCCCGACCCCGAGCTGCCCGTGCTGACTCTGGAGGAGCTCGGCGTGCTCCGCGGAGTGCAGATACTCGGACCCGGCAGGGTCGAGGTCGAGCTCACCCCTACATACACCGGCTGCCCCGCCATCGAGGCCATGTCCTCGGACATCGAGCGGGTGCTGCACGACCACGGCATACCGGAAGTGTCTGTGGTCAAAGTGCTCTCCCCCGCCTGGTCGACGGACGACATCAGCGCGGAGGGACGGCGCAAGCTCACGGAGTTCGGGATAGCCCCGCCCCGCCCGGGCGGCACGGAAGGGCCGGTCCCGCTCACTCTCACCGTGCGCTGCCCGCACTGCGGCTCCACGGACACGGAGTTGCTGAGCCGGTTCTCCTCCACCGCGTGCAAGGCACTGCGCCGCTGTACGGCCTGCCGCGAACCGTTCGACCACTTCAAGGAGTTGTAGATGTTCCATCCGCTCCGGGTCAGCGAGGTCGAGCGACTGACGGACGATTCGGTGGCCGTCACCCTCGCGGTCCCCGCCGAGCTGCGCGACGCCTTCCGCCATACGCCCGGCCAGCACATCGCCATCCGCCGGACGGGGGCGAACGGCGAGGAGATCCGGCGTACGTACTCGATCTGCGCACCGGCCGCCCCTGCCGGCGAGGATCCTGTGCTGCGCGTGGGTATCCGGCTGGTCGACGGCGGCGAGTTCTCGACATACGCGCTCAAGGAGCTCTCGGTCGGGGACACGGTCGAGGTCATGCAGCCGATGGGCCGGTTCGTCCTGGAGCCGCGCGCCGGGCACTTCGCGGCGATCGTCGGTGGCAGCGGAATCACGCCGGTGCTGTCGATCGCGGCGACGCTGCTGGCGCGGGAGCCGGAGGCCAGGTTCTGTCTGATCCGCAGCGACCGCACCGCGGCCTCGACGATGTTCCTGGACGATGTGGCCGACCTCAAGGACCGCTACCCGGACCGTTTTCAGCTGGTCACGGTGCTCTCCCGGGAAGAGCAGCAGGCGGGTCTGCCGTCCGGCCGGCTCGACCAGGAGTGGCTGACGTCTCTGGTGCCCGCGCTGCTTCCGGTACCGGAGGTGGACGGCTGGTTCCTCTGCGGGCCGTTCGGTCTGGTCCAGGGCGCCGAGCGGGCGCTGCGCGAGCTGGGCGTCGACCGGAGCCGTATCCATGAGGAGATCTTCCATGTGGACAGCGCACCGGCTCCGGCCCCCGTCGCCGCGCCCGCGCACAGCACGCTGACGGCGACGCTGGACGGCCGCTCGGGCAAATGGCCGGTGCAGGAAGGGGAGTCGCTGCTGGAGACGGTCCTACGGGCCCGCTCCGACGCGCCGTACGCCTGCAAGGGAGGGGTGTGCGGGACCTGCCGGGCATTCCTGGTCTCGGGAGACGTGCGAATGGACCGCAATTTCGCCCTGGAGCGGGAGGAGACGGAGGCGGGCTATGTGCTGGCCTGCCAGTCGCATCCGGTGACGTCCGAGGTGGAGCTGGACTTCGACCGCTGACAGCACTGTTCCGCTCCGCGCCGTCGGCACCATTCCCTTCCGATAGAACCTGTTCTATCTTGACGACCCGTCAGGTGCCGGTGCGTGGGAGGACAGGGCTGTGGACTTCACCTTCACCGAGGAGCAGCAGGCGGCCGTCGAGGCGGCTCAGGCGGTCTTCTCGGGCGTCGCGCCCGACGGAGTGCCGAGCCCCGCGCTCACCCAGGGCGCGGTGGCCGAGGACTTCGACCGGCCGCTGTGGGCGAGGCTCACGGACGCCGACCTGCTGAGCCTGGTGCTCGCACCGGAGCACGGCGGGGCGGGCCTGGACCCCATCGCACTCTGCCTGGTGCTGCGCGAATCGGCGAAGGTGCTGGCCCGAGTGCCGCTCCTGGAGACCAGCGCGGTCGCGATGGCCGTACAGCGCTACGGCAGCGCGGAGCTGAGCGCCGGCATTCTCCCCCGGGTCGGCCGCGGCGAACTGGTGCTGACCGTCGGCGCCAACGGCCGCACCGGCCACGACCCTGCCGAGCGTGCCGTCACCGCCCGCCGCGAGCCCGGCGACGGCACCGCCTGGACCCTCGACGGAGTCCAGACCGGGGTGCCCTGGGCACAGAGCGCGGACCGGATCGCGGTGCCCGCCCACGCCGAGGACGGCCGCGCAGTGGTCGCCCTGGTCCCTCGCGGCCTGGACGGGGTCGGTTTCGCCGAGCAGATCTCCACCAACGGCGAACTGTTCGCGGAAGTCCGGCTCGACGCTGTACGCATCGACGGCCCCGAGCTGATCGACGTCGAGGGAGCCTGGGAGTGGCTGCGGGGACTGCTCGCCACCGGCACCTGTGCCCTCGCCCTCGGCCTTGGTGAACGCGTGCTGGCGATGACGAGTGAATACACGGGCAAGCGCGAGCAGTTCGGCTTCCCCGTCGCGACCTTCCAGGCCGTCGCCGTGCAGGCCGCCGACCGCTATATCGATCTGCGCGCCATGGAGGCCACCCTCTGGCAGGCCGCCTGGCGGCTGAGCGTCTCCCAGCAGCAGGGCACGGCGACAGGGAGCGGGCTGCCCGTGTCCGGCGATGTGGCGGTGGCGAAGATCTGGGCGTCCGAAGGCGTGCGCCGGGTCGTCCAGACCGCGCAGCATCTGCACGGCGGATTCGGCGCGGACACCGACTACCCCCTGCACCGGTACCACGCCTGGGCCAAGCAACTGGAGCTCTCACTCGGTCCGGCCGCGGCCCACGAGGAGGCCCTGGGGGACCTGCTCGCCGCCCATCCCCTGGGCTGACGGCCCCGGGCGCCGCAGCGCCCTCACTCAGGCGCGGGAGCTACAGGACGAACGCCGGGCTGCCGTCCTCCGTGACCATCGGGCGTCCGGCGGCGTCCCAGGCCTGCATCCCGCCGTCGATGTTCACAGCGTCGATGCCCTGCTGGACCAGATACTGGGTGACCTGGGCGGACCGGCCGCCGACCCGGCACATCACATAGGCGCGCCGACCCTCGGCCACGGCCTCGGTGACCTGACCGAAGCGGGCGACGAAATCGCTGATCGGAACGTGCAGCGCACCCTCGACATGACCGGCCGCCCACTCGTCGTCCTCCCGGACGTCGAGCACCAGACCGTCGGCCGGCACGGACGCGACGTCCACCGAGGGCAGTGGGGCGAAATTCATGGGTCTGGCCTTCTCTCGTACCTGTCGTGGCTGTCTCGTGCCCTTCCGCACGCGCGAGGCGCGTGCGGAACCTCCCTGGAAACCTACTCCACCAGTCCGGCGAGCTCGGACTCACGCTCCGCGACCTGCGCCAGCAGCTGCTCGGCGATCTCCTCCAACAGCCGGTCCGGGTCGTCGGGCGCCATCCGCAGCATCGCGCCGATCGCACTCTCCTCCAGCTCCCGGGCGACCACGGTCAGCAGCTCCTTGCGCTGCGCCAGCCACTCAAGGCGGGCGTAGAGCTCCTCGCTCTCGCTGAGCCGGGGCTCCTGCGGCACCGGTCCGGCATCCCACTCCTGCGACAGCTCCCGCAGCAAGGCCTCGTCCCCTCGACCGTACGCGGCGTTCACCCGGGTGATGAACTCCTCCCGGCGCTGCCGCTCCTTCTCGTCCTGCGCCAGGTCCGGGTGGGCCTTGCGGGCGAGCTCACGGTAGAGCTTGCGGACCTCCTCGGTGGGCCGCACCCGCTTCGGCGGCTGCACGGCCCGGTCGGTCAGCATCGCGGCGGCCTCGGCCGAGAGGCCGTCCGAATCGATCCAGCTGTGGAAGAGCTCCTCGACGCCGGGCATCGGCATCACGATGGCCCGGGCTTCCTGCGCCTTGCGCAGGTCCTCCGGGTCGCCGCTCCTTGCCGCGCGGGCCTCCGCGATCAGGGCGTCCAGCTCGTCCAGCCGGGAGTACATCGGGCCGAGCTTCTGGTGATGCAGGCGGGAGAAGTTCTCCACCTCGACCCGGAAGGTCTCCACCGCGATCTCGAACTCGATCAGCGCCTGCTCCGCCGCGCGCACGGCCTTCTCCAGCCGCGCCTCGGGGCGCTCACCGCCCGCCGACGCATCCCGCACGCCATGCGAACCCTGCGTGTTCTGCGCGCCCTGCACGTTCTGCTCGTCCACGCGGTGGTCGTCCTGCTCGTCGTCGTTCCGGGTCGTCGGGCCCCCGGGAGCGTCCTGGGTCACCTGCCCAGCGTATGGCAGAGGCTCGGCCGCCCCGGCGGGCGGCCGGGCCTCAAGCCCGTCACACCCCGAGCTCGGCGGCTATCCGACCGCTGCGCACGGCCGCCACCAGCTCCGCGTGGTCCGCCTCCGTACGGTCCGCGTACACCACGGCGAAGCCCGCCACGGCCTCGTCCAGCTCTTCGTTCTTCCCGCAGTAGCCGGCGACCAGCCGAGGATCGACACTGTGCGCGTGCGCGCGGGCCAGCAGCGCGCCCGTCATGCGTGCGTAGTCGTCCACATGGTCGGCCGCGAGGGCTGTCGGGTCGACGCTGCCCTTGCGGTTCCTGAACTGCCGCACCTGGAAGGGCCGGCCCTCCACCGTCGTCCAGCCCAGCAGGATGTCGCTGACGACCTGCATCCGCTTCTGCCCCAGCACCACGCGGCGTCCCTCGTGCTCCACCTCGGATGCGTCGAAGCCGGCGGCCTTCAGATACGGCAGCAGAGCGGACGCCCGCGCCTCCTTCACCTGGAGCACAAGAGGCTCGCCCCGGTGGTCTATCAGCAGCACCACATAGGACCGGGTCCCCACGCTTCCGGTGCCGACGACGCGGAACGCCACATCGTGGATCGCGTACCGGGCGAGGAGCGGCAGCCGGTCCTCGGAGAGGGTCTCCAGATACGAGCCGAGCGACGACGCGACAGCGGCCGCCTCCGCGTCCGGCACCCGGCGCAGCACGGGCGGGGCGTCCACGAACCGGCGGCCCCCGTCCGGCCCGGCCTCGGTCGACTTGGCGGCGAACCGCGCGCTCGTGTTGCTGCGGGCCTTCTCCGAGACCCGCTCCAGCGTGCCGAGGAGGTCCCGTGCGTCCGTGTGGGAGACGAGCTCCTCGTCCGCGATCGCGTTCCACGCGTCCAGGACCGGGAGCTTGGCCAGCAGGCGCATGGTCCGCCGGTACGCCCCGGCCACGTCGAACGCGGCCTTGCGGCAGGTCTCCTCGTCGGCGCCCGCCTCGCGCCCCGCCAGCACGATCGAGGTGGCGAGCCGCTTGAGGTCCCACTCCCACGGCCCGGTCACGGTCTCGTCGAAGTCGTTCAGATCGATCACAAGGCGTCCGCGCGCGTCGCCGTAAAGGCCGAAGTTCGCCGCGTGCGCGTCGCCGCAGATCTGCGCCGGGACGCCGGTGACCGGCGTGCCCACCAGATCGTGTGCCATCAGCCCGGCAGCGCCGCGCAGAAAGGCGAAGGGGGTCGCAGCCATCCGTCCCACCCGGATCGGCGCGAGCTCGGGTACCCGGCCGCGGCTGGACTCCTCCACGGCCCGCACCGCGTCCGGCCGCCCCGCCGGCATCACCAGCGAATCGTGCGACGAGCGCGGCACCCGGTCCCGCAGCGCCTTGCCGGCCTCCTTCGGCGAGTCCGGCACCGTGCCCGCGATGCGCGGGGCGAAGCCAGGGACCTCCGGAACGCGCACGTCTCCCGAAGCCGTCCGCTGGACCGGCATGACCGCTTCCACCTCACCCATGGCGGGACCGCCTCCCCCGTCGCCGTACAACATCAACCGCCCATGACCGTACCGTCCAGCCCGGCAGCCGTCTCCCCCTGTGGATAACCTCGCGAACACCCCGCCCCAACAGGTCGAGAGCCGCGTCCGGTCAGGTCAGCACGCTCCGCCGCCGCGCACACCGTCCGGCAGATACGCCTCCGCCCAGCGCCCCAGCTCCTTGAGCGCGGGTTCCAGCGCCGCACCGGCCTCCGTCAGGCGGTAGGCGACACGCAGAGGCGGCCCCTCGTCGACCTCCCGCACGACCAGCCCGGCCGCGCCGAGCTCGGTCAGCCGGTCGGAGAGCATGCGCTCACTGATGCCCGGGATCGCCCGTCGCAGCTCCGCGAAGTACACGGGCCGCTGCATCAGCACGGCCACGATGAGCCCGGTCCAGCGCTTGCCGAACAGCCCGAAGACGCGCGTGATCCCCCCGTCGACCTTCTTGCACGTGTGCTCCCCGTGTTCAGCCATGGATCCAGAGTACTGCCATCCCGTGAGGGGGTGAGGAAAAGTAAGTACCTATGGTATTTGTAGTTACGCACGGAACCTATCCACGGGTGCGCCCTCCATTCGCCGCCCGCCCCCTCATGGAGAAACTCATGGCCACGCTGCTGCACATCGACTCCGCCGTCTTCCCCCAGGGCTCCGCATCGCGCGACGTCACCGCCGCCTTTGTGAAGGCCTGGCTGGAGGAGCACCCGGAGGGCAAGGTCGTCTACCGCGATCTGGCCGCGAACCCGCTGCCCCACCTGGACTTCGCCGCGGTCTCCGCAGGAGCGGGCAACGCGCTCCGCGCCGAGCTCGCCACCGAACTCGCCGCGGCCGACGCCGTACTGATCGGGGCACCCATGTACAACTTCACGATCCCCTCCACGCTCAAGGCGTGGCTTGACCAGGTGATCATCGTGGGCCACAACGCGGGCCCGGACGGGCCTGTGGCGGGCACCCCGGTCACCGTGGTCGCCAGCCGTGGGGGCTCGTACGCCCCCGGCACTCCGCGTGAGGACTTCGAGTTCGTCCAGAACTACCTGGAGAAGGTCTTCACCGGCATGCTCGGCGCCGAGGTCGACTTCATCGTTCCCGAGCTGACGCTCGCCCCGACCAAGCCGGAGATGGCCCAGCTGATCCCGCTCGCAGAGGCGTCCCGCACCAAGGCGTTCGAAGAGGCCACGCAGAAGGCCAAGGAACTGGCGGCACGACTCGCCGCGTGACGGCTACGGCGGGGGCGGCTCAGCCGTCCCTGCCCCTCCGCCGTCGATGTTCCACGTGAAACATCGCAGCGTACGACCAAGAGCCCGCGCCCCAGCCCGGCACGGCCCAGCCCAGCCCCAAAGCCACAGCCACGCCCACGGCGCAGCCACGCCCACAACCACAGCCAGTGGCCGTCGCAGCCAGGGCCGCGCCGGACCCGGCGCCGCTACAGCCCCGCGTCCCGCGCCAGCAACGCCGCCTGCACTCTGTTCTCGCACTCCAGCTTGGCCAGGATCCGGCTCACATAGGTCTTCACCGTGGCCTCGCTCATGTGCAGCCGCCGCCCCGCGTCCGCGTTGGACAGCCCCTCGCCGAGCAGCGCCAGCACGTCCCGCTCCCGTTCACTCAGCGCCGTCACCCTCGCCCTGGCTTCCTCGCCACGCGCCGCCGCCCGCCCCGAGGCCAGTTGGTCCACCACATGCCGGGTGGCGCCGGGCGACAGATAGGCGTCTCCGGCGGCCGCCGCCCGCACCGCGCGGATCAGCTCCGCGGGCGCGGTGTCCTTGAGCAGGAACCCGGCACCGCCGTGCTCCAGCGCCCTCAGCACGTTCTCCCGCTCGCCGAAGGTCGTGAGGATGATCACCCGTGTCGCCGGCACCGCTCGGCGCAGCTCCGGCAGCGCGGTGAGACCGTCCATGACCGGCATCTGTATGTCGAGCAGCACCACGTCCGCACTGTGCGACCGAGCCAGGTCGACGGCCTCGCGGCCGTTCGCCGCCTCCGCCACCACTTCGATCTCCCGGTCGGAGGTGAGGATCATCCGGATGCCGGCGCGGATCAGCGGCTCGTCGTCGGCGATCACGACCCGGATCGGCGAACCGGTCACAGGAACTCCCTCTGCATCCTCAGTACTTGCTCCCACCCGAGGCGACACCGCGGCGCCCGGGCCTGGCATTCTGCCGGGCGCACGCCCCAGCCCACTACCCGGGCCGTGGACCGGCCCACCACCCGGGCCGTGGACCGGTTCACTGCCCGGCCCACGGCCAAGCCCAAGACCGAGCGCCGGCCCAGCACTTCACATCGCCGGCACGTCACGTCGTCAGCGCTCCACGTCGCTAACGCTTCACGCTGTACGACTTCTTCTCGATCAGCTTGCCGTCCTTGAAGCAGAACCGGAACACCGGCTCCTCCTCCAGGCTGTCTCCCGTCTCGGACGACATCAGCACCAGGCACCGCGATCCTTCCGGCTTCTTCGGCCCCTTGTCGTACAGCCCCGCCGTCGCCATCGAGTCGCCGCTCGGCAGCTTGTCGCGTACGGCCTTCTCCGACATGCCGACCTCGACCGCTTCGTACTTGCCGGGGTCGATGATCGCGTCGTTCATGGAACCCATCAGGAAGAACACCCCCAAGACACCCACCACGACCAGTAGCACCAGAGCTGCCACCGCGATGCCGCACCCCAGCGCAATCCCGCCGCTCCTGCTCCGGGTCCCGATCCTGCCGCCCATCGCCAACTCCTTCTCCGAAAGGGTCCAGTCCATGACCGGAACACCGTTCCCGAGCGGGACCACCGCCGACTGCTGCCGGAAGTCGTCCGTCTGATCGACGAAGGGCTCGGCACCCAGGGGGCGCGCGGCCTCCACGACGCCGTAGGGCAGCACGCCCGCCACCCGGAATCCGCCACCTGAGGCCGGCCCCGCGTGCACCATGCCGCCGACCAGCCGAGCGCGCTCGTGCAGGCCCGTCAGCCCCTGGCCGCCGCTGACGACCTCGCCCACGCCACCGGCGGACGCAGGCTCGTTGACGATTTCGACGACGAAGGAGTCGGGCTCGTACCGCAGCTCCACGGTGATGGCAGCGCCGGGCGCATGCTTGTACGCGTTGGTGAGCGCCTCCTGGGCGATGCGGTACGCCGCATGGTCGGCTGCCGCCGCGAGCGGCCTGCCCTCTCCCGTACGCCGCAGCTCCACCATGGTGCCCGCGGCCCGGGCCGCCTCGACAAGCCCCTCGATCCCGGCTGTCCCGCGCGCGGCACGCCCCGACTCGTCCACGGGCGCGGGCGCCTCCACCCCGTCCCTGAGGATCCCTACGACCTCGCGCAGTTCGTGCATCGCGGTCACCGAGGCCTCGCGGAGCACCCCGACCGCCTCCCGCTGGTGGGAGGTCAGCTCACGGTCGACCTCCAGAGCGCCGGTGTGCACGGAGATGAGCGCCAGCTGATGCCCGAGGCTGTCGTGCATGTCCTGGGCGATCCGCTGCCGCTCGCGCAGCCGCGCCTGCCCGGCCACCATGGCGCGTTCACGGAGCAGTTGGGTGTTGCGCTCCTGAAGGGTCTGCAGCAGGGTCCTGCGCTGCGTCCAGTAGCGGCTGGCCAGACCGGGCACGACCGTCGTCGCCAGGAAGGCGAGCGTGGTGAACAGGACGATGATCATGGGGATGTGCGGCGGCCACTCGCTGATGAGCGTGACGGCGATGTGGAGCGCGTACGCGACGCTGAACGCGATCAGTGCTCGGCCCGCGCCCGCGATCCGCCGGCCGGCCGACCAGCCGACGAGCAACATCAGTGGCAGCAACCCGTAGCACACCGGCGCCAGCCCGGAGGTCACCACCAGGACGCTCGCGGGCAGCCTGCGCCGCAGCAGCGACAGCAGGGCCGTCGCGGCGCCCTCGCCGAGCGCGGCCCACCCGGTGGCCCCCAGCACATCGGCCAGCCCGGCGCCGATGAGCCCCAGGAGGAGCGCGAGGACGGTCTCGCCCGCGATCCTGCGCCGGGACCACATCCCCGGCGGGGCAAGCCACCGCAGTCCTGCCCGTACCCCAGCCCATATGTTCGATGACGCGTCCACGCCCGCACCCTAGACAGTGACCGGCGCCGCCCGCGGCCCACTTTCGTAGCGCCCCCGGCCAACGAAGGTCGTGGCGCCACGCAACGAAGGTCGTGGCGCCACGCACAAGCGCACCGAAC
>NZ_JBSGZO010000017.1:0-46597 GCF_053611045.1 Streptomyces sp. NPDC054841
GTCGCGGCGCGGCGCCGGCCCCGTTGACCGCCAGGATCGTCAGCACCTCGCCGCCACGCTGCGCAGCCTGCAGCCGCTCGGCCACCGCCGGCGGCATCCCCTGGCGGGCCCGCGAGGCGGTGTTGTCGACCACCAGCGCCACCGACCGGGCCCCGGCCGGGAGCGGCACCGCCGCCACCTGGGCACACTCGGCCGCCGTCGGCGCCGCCTCCGACTGCGGTCCCGCCTGCTCTCCGGTCGTCCCGGCACACCCGGCGAGCAGCAGCCCCAACGCCACGGACAGCGGGGTCAGCGGCCGGAGAAACCGCCGCAGCGCCTGAACATCGCCTCCGCCCACCGCCCGGGTATCTGTCGTGAAGATCCGCACGTGTTCACCCATCCATGTCCGAGGAGACATCCGTCGTCTCCCGCTGCCAGACATACGGATCCCCCAGAAGCCCAACGGCGCCGGCGATCCGGGGACGCGGACCGGTGGCCCGCCAGAGGCAGACCGGGCGGCGAACGGTCGGGCGGCGTCGGCCCAGCGCAAGGCGGGGGATCCGCTAAGGGGACTGAGACCGCTTCACACCATTTCCCGGAGGCCACCCCATGTCCCTGCACCCCCTGGCACCGCTGCGCACCCTGGCGCCCCTGACCGGCCCGGCCCCCACCGAACCGCGCCTCCGCCGGTGGCTGACAGCCCTGCAGGAGCGGCTGCGGATATCGGCGGGCCGCTCCCCCCTGGGCCGTCTTTACCTGGCCGGCGCCCGCGGCCCGGAGGACCTGCGGCTGATCCTGGCCATCGACGGCTCCGGTTCGATGGAGGACTGCACCAGCGCCCGCGACGCCGCGCTGCGCAGGTTCGTGCCCTGGGCGGCGGCGAATCTGCGGTCCGGGGACGAGCTGGCCGTGGTGGACTTCGCCACCACCAGCGCGCTGCGGCTGTCTCCCACTCCGCTCGAACACTTCACGGGCTCCCTGCCGGCCGCCGCACTGCTCGACCGCTCCGATACCCGGCTCCACCCCGTGCTGCGGACGGCCAGCGGCATGCCGTCCACCGGCTGCCGGGTGGCGTTGGTGCTGCTGTCAGATGCCCAGCTGACCGATCTCCCGAACTCTGGTGTCGCCGGGCAGCGGGCGCTGGAGATGCACCGCATCGACGACGTGCGGCTGCTGGTGCCCGGTCTGGACATCCCGGTGCCCGGCCAGTGGACCGCAGCGTTCCCCATGACCGAGCCGGTGTGGTTCAACGGCAAGAATGTGAACGCGGCCTGCCTGGCCTTCGCCCGCACCCTTGCCTCCCTGACCGGACAGAGCTTGGCGAATGAGGAGGAGTGAGGCCTCGGCAAGCTTTAATTCCAGGTCCGGCAGTGGGCTTGGAGCTTGGTGTGCTTCTCCTTGAGCGCCTCGAAGGCGTCCGCGGTTCGAGCGCCCCGATGTCGCGTCCGGGCAGGGCGGGCGTTCTCCAAGGGGAGCAGGCAGTAACCGCCGTGCCCGATCCGCCTGGTCCTGTAGCAGCATCAGCGCATGCCCGCGGGCTCCGACAACTTCAATTCCGACAAGGGACTTGCCTAGTGAACGGTCCAGAGGTCGCCGGTGAGGAGCCGAGGTTCGGCTACCTGGTCAAGCACTGTCCGGTTGCGGCTGGCCACAGCGACGACCTTACGTACGTCCGACGAGTCCAGACCCGAACCGTCCAGGTCGGCGGCGATGTCCTCCAACGATGCGATCGTTGCGTCGCTCCACCGGACATATGTCGGCCCAGCCACTGGCCCGAAGTGCGGCCCCCGCACGTCGTGCACGGAACGGGTGATCGCGCCCATCTGTCGGAAGAAGACCGGCCACATGTCTCGGGAGTACGTGCCCAGATGCTCTGGAGCCGGAACACCGTCCAGATGGGTCTGGATCATCCAGTCGCGCCCGATTACCTGGCCCGTCCAGTCTGCGGCGATCACCTTCGGCATCAGGTGCGTGATCGGCGTCAGCCACGGCAGAGTGTCGAACTCGTTCCTCATCAGGTGCCGCTCGCTGCGGAACTGCAGGTCCTCTTCTGGTGCCACGCGCAGAATTACCGGCTGGCCTTCGCTGGCCAGGGCTACACGGTAGACGTTGTTGTACATGCCGACGCCAAGCTCGACGGCGGATGTGACCCGTGCATCGCGGCCGAAGACGAGGCGGACGACCTGTTGAATCTCGTCGGCGCTCGCGGACTGCTGGAACGTGCCGGCAGCGCGCTTGATCGGCCGGAACTCCACCTGGCGCCTCCGAACGCATCTGTGGGCTATTCGCCCTGGGCCCCCTATGGGGTGATGCTAGCGGCACCGTTATGGGGCTCCGGCTCCATGCTGATCGAGCTGCGCAGTCGACAACATTTACCCGCCGATCCTGGAAGCACCGGAGGAAGACGCATGACCGAGCAGACGGCAGCAGCGCGGCCGGGTATCTCCGCCGCGATCGTGGTCCACGAGAACCGCGTCCTGATGGTGCGGCGCAGGATCTCCGAGGGCCAGTTGTCCTGGCAGTTCCCCGCTGGCGAGATCGAAGACGGGGAGACTTCCGAGCAGGCGGCCGTACGCGAGACGCAGGAAGAGGTCGGCCTGAATGTGTCCGCAGTCAAGGCCCTCGGTGAACGGGTCCACCCCAAGAGCGGAAGGAACATGTCCTACACCGCCTGCGTGGTCACCTCCGGCACCGCTCACGTGGCCGACAAGGACGAGCTGGCCGAGTTGAAGTGGGTAGCGCTTGCCGACATCCCGGAACTCGTCCCATACGGCCTCTTCGAGCCGGTACAGGCGCATCTCGACAGCGTGCTGAGCTAGCTGTCCATTGGCCCGCCGAGCAGGCGGCGGCTCAGGGCACGGGAACACAAATTCCAGTGAGGTGCTCGGCGTGCTGTTTAAGCGGAGCCGCCAGTTCTGCGTGGCTGCCGCGGTGGACGACTTGCAGGAGTTGGCCCACGGCGATCAGTTCGCCGATACGGCCGTCAGGTGAGTTCAGCGTGATGTCGAACTCGTGGCGGATCCGTCGCGCGGTGGCAGGGCAGGTGAGGCTGTAGGCGTGGAGGAGGCCGACGTCGAAGCCGACGGGCATGCGCCCCCAGCCCTCCCAATCGAAGATCACCAGCGGGGCTTCGGTGAGGTTGGCCCAGTGGAGGTCGCCGTGGCCGGTCTGGGTTGCGGTGATCTCGACGGCGGGGATGCCCAGGAAGCGGGCGAAGCTCTTGTCGACCCACTGCTGTCGGACGGACCGCCGATCGGTGTGGACGGTCGCGGCGGAGGCGAGCGCTGTCTTCAGGTCGTGCCACCACGAGTCGGTGAGGTTCAACTCCCGCGTCAACACGGGGCCTTCGGATTGGAGTGTGGGAATGGGGACGTACTCGGTCAGCTCGGCTCGATAGGCGTGGCCGCTCGTGGTTCAGTCGAGGAGGTCGTGCAGGCGGGGACGCGGAATGCTGGAGGGCAGGGCTTCTTCGGCGCTTGTCGTGCCATCCCAGAGGTGGCCGCCGCGTTTCTCCAAGGGGGCGCAGAGTAGTCGCAGCCACCACCGGCCGGCGCGCCTGCCGAGCGTGCGCCCCTGCCAGCCCCACACGCTCGGACCGGTCGCGTCGTCCTTGAGCTGACGGGCGGCGGTGGCATGGGCGCGAACCATGCGGTCTTGGTCGGTACGGTTGCTGGGGGGCGTGAACACGGCATGGGCCATGTCGTGAGCCTTTCTGGTTCGTCGCTTCGGTGGTGCCGAGGTGGGGTTGGTCAAGTTCGATCAAGAGGGCCGTACAGGGCCGCTCGCTGATGGGTCATGAGCGCCCAGTACCTATCTCCGTAGCTGAAATGCCACCATTCCGTTCCGTAGTTCACGAACCCGGCCTTCGCCATCGCGGCGCAGAGAGTGTCTCGGTTGTCCCGCGCGGCTTCGCTGATCTTCTCGCTGAGCGTGTAGCACGCGCCGCCGCTCTCCTCGGGACTCGCGTTCATGCGTGTCCCCAGGTCCAGTTCGTGGCCGTCCTCCCCGGTGAGCGTGAGGTCCACAGCGGCGCCGGCGCTGTGTGGGGCGATCTCGGGAGGGGACACGTAGCGGCTGGCGGCCGTGTGGATCAGCTCCTCGGACCAGTTCGGGTTGGCGGCCCGCAGTTCTTCCGCGTATTCCTCGAAGTACGATCTCTGGAGCTGTGGCGGTCGGTAGCCCTCGACGATCAGCAGCCGGAGCCCGGCCGGAAGGTGCGACTGGGCGTGCAGCAGGCGATCCAGGACGCCCTGGCGCATGTGCGCGAAATGACCGGCTGCGTCGGACCGGTCGTCGCCAACCAGCAGGTCGCGATGGGCGCGGGCATCGACGAGTGGTTCGCCGCACTCCCCGATGGGGATGGCGGCCACGCGCGGGTCGGACATCAAGATGACGTTCACGTGGATCTCCCTGGTGGTAGAACGCGTGGCTGGGGCATCGGTGAGCTCATTCGACCTCGCCGACGTAGGGGTTGCGGCCGTCCGCGGTGGTGAGGTCAGCGATCATCGGGGCCAACGGGCGTGGGTAGAAGGCGAGCTGAGGCACGCGCGCAACGTCCACCCACTCGATGCCGATCTGGGCCTCGTCCTCGGCATGACCGCCGAGCGCTCCAGGCTCGCCTACCGGGCGGCACAGGAAGATCACATCGACTCGGTGGGTGTCGGCGTCCTCTTCGACGCTGGGGTGACGCGGGCCGATGTACTCGCGGACCCACAGCAGCCGTACGACGTCGACATCGAGACCGGTCTCCTCGCGCACCTCGCGGACCACGGCTTCGCCGAGGGTTTCACCGGGGTCTTGTCCGCCCCCGGGCAGGAAGTAGCCGAGGCCGTCGTTCCAGATTGCTTGGAGCAGCAAGACCTGATCGTTGTGGAGGACGACTGCTTTGGCCGAATTGCGGATGGCGAGGGGCATCAGGGAGGACTCCGTTGCGCGACAGAGGCGGGATGTTCAGCAGGGTGCGGCTGACCATGACGTGGGTGATTCGATACGGTCGAGGACCTGCCTCCTTCGCGGGATCGGATACGTCACCGTGCGGGTTCGGCGATGGGACGAAGGGATCGCAAGGGTGTCAGCGCGAGCCGGACCGGTGGCAGGACAAGCAGACACGCGCCGATCGTCAAGATGGTGTGCAGGCTGATGCGCGTGCTGGCGGCCCCGGCGAGGATGGTGGAGAAGGGGCGCAGCCCGAAGGCGGTCCACTGGCCGGTGGCCTGCATGCGGCCCTGCATCTGTGGGTCGCAGGCGCTTTGACGGACGGTGCGCTGTGTCAGTCCGTGTGTGACGGCCCCAAAGAGCTGAACGAAGAGGCCGCAGCCAACGGCAATCTGGCCGCCGAGGCCGGGTTTTGCCAGTAGCAGGGGGAGTTGGCTTGCTGGGGCCAGTGCGAGGGCGCTGATCATGACCGGGCCGGCCCCGAAGAGATCGGTCAGCCGCTCGGCGGTGAGGGAGGCGAGGAAGCCGCCGCTCGCGCCGATCGCCATCACGTAGCCGAATGTCTGCGGGGGCCAGTGGAGTTCGCGGACGAGGTAGACGATCCAGATCGCGTTGGTGCCGGCGAGGACGGTAGAGGTGATCGCGTTCGTGGTGACGAGCAGACCGATCACCGGGTGTTTCCAGGTGTAGGCGAGCCCTTCGCGGATCTCTCTAAGCAGGGAGCGTTCGGTCGTTCTCGGCTGTGGTGGTGGTTCGGGGGTGCGGATACGGAGGGCGCACCAGGCGCTGACGAGGTAGGAGACAGCGTCGAGGGTGACCGCGCGGGCTGCGCCGACGAGGCCGATCAGCACGCCGCCGAGGGCCGGGCCGCCGATGTCCGCCAGGGTGTTGGCGCTGGCCAGCTTCGAGTTGGCCTGGAGCAGCTGGTCGGAAGGCACCAGATGCGGGATGTACGACAGGCTCGCCGCCATGCCGACGACCTGGCAGGAGCCGATGGTGAAGGCCACCAGCCACAACTGCGGGAGTGTGAGTCGGCCGAGGGACGCTGCGAGCGGGATGGTGGCCATCGCGATGGCGCAGCCGAGGTTCGTGGCGATCATCAGCGGCCGTTTCCGGAGCCGGTCGGCCCAGGCGCCGGCGGGGAGCGAGAACAGCAGCGGCGGGGTCTTCTGCGCGGCGGCGAGGACCGCGGCCTGCCAGGCGCTCGCGTGCAGGGTGACGACCGCGACCAGGGGGATGGCGACGGAGCTGAGCGAGGAGCCCAGGACGTCGATGGCCTGCCCGGTCCAGTAGAGGCGGAAGTCGCGGTGCCGCCACAGGGTCGTACGCGGGGGCGAGTTCATGCACCTGCGCTTTCTGGAGCGGATGACGGTGCCGTTCGGCTGTCGTAGGGAGTGAAGTGGGCCGGGGGGTGGTCGATGGGCAGGTCGGGGCGCCAGGCGGTGAGGATCTGTGCGCTGCACTCGAAGAGACCGTCGGGCAGCTCGTCGAGCGGCCACCAGGCCCAGTCGCCGACGCTCTCGTCTGGCTGGGTGGTGGGTTCGCCCTGCCAGGTGGTGACGAGGGCGCCTACGGTGACGCGTACGACGTCGCCGACGTGATCGACGAGGGTGCCCAGGAGGGTGACGTCTTTGGGGCGCGCGGACAGGCCGGTCTCCTCGGCCAGCTCGCGCACGACTGTCTTCTCCAGGGGTTCGCCGATCTCAAGAGATCCGCCGGGGAGTTCGAGAGTGCCGCGGCGGTGGCGGCCCAGGAGCAGACCGCGGTCGCCGAGGACGATGGCGCCCACGCCGATCGCGGCGTGCGGGATGGGCGGGCGTCGGCTGCGGGGGCGGCTGGTGATCCGCGCAGGTAGGACGGTCCTGCGCCGGGCCTGGATGAGCTGGCAGGTGACGGGGTTGTCCGGGTCGGGTGCGTGGAGCTGGGTGATGGCCTCCACCGTGAATCCGTAGTCCGTCAGGAGGTCTTCCCACACCTGGGCGGTGAGCACCCAGGTCTGCAGCGGCAGTGGGTCCATGCCCTTGAGCCCGACCGTCTCCGCGCGTGGAGCCACGGTGTCGGAGGGGCCATGGCCGTGCCAGTTGGTGTGCAGAACGGAGAAGACGAGCGGGGCTCCGGGGAGTAGTCCGTCGCGCAGCGCGGGCAGTGAGATGTGGGGGTCGATTCCGGCGAGTGTGCAGATGCCGTACGCCGCGTCGTACGGCTGAGCCTGCTTAAGGTGCTCGATCACGTCCGCGTGCAGGAACCGGACGCCGGGTACGTCGCCGAAGTGTCCGGTGGCGCGGCGGTGTTGGGTGGGCGAGAGTTCGACCGCGTCGACGAGTGCGCCGTGGGCTTGTGCGATGTGGACGGCGTAGTGGCCGGCGCCGGAGCCGATGTCCAGGACCCGTTTTCCGGCCAGGGGGCCGAGGACGTCGTCGCCGGGGCCGACACCGTCCCAGAAGCCCCATCGCAGCTGTTCAGGTGCGGGCGGCATGTAGGACCGGTCGAGCTGAAACTGGCCATAGGCAGTCCAGGTCTCGGGGTTGGGGGACGCCTCGACGGACATGAGAACTCCAAAGGGGAGGGCCGGGGTTAGGTGTGATCGGTGACGAGGTACTGCGGGCCGCGGCCGGTGCGGGCCCGTTCGATGGCCTCCAGGCGGGCGAACGCTCCCTCGGCCAGCAGAGGTCGCCACTCGTCGAGGCCGTGGATCGCCCATATGTCGTGCTCTGCCGGGTCGACGCGAATCTGCCGCAGCTGTTCAGGGCTGAGGCTGCCGCCGTCGAAGATGAAGCCGATCTTGCCCATGGGCCAGCGGGGCCCGGGGTGCAGGTAGTGCGTGAGCAGCAGACGGGGTTGGCCCTGACCGAGCTCGAGCCCGGTTTCCTCGGCCGTTTCGCGGCGCGCGGTCTGCAGGGGATACTCGCCGGCGTCACTGTTCCCGCCTGGAAACTGCCAGGGTCGACCGCCGTACACCGAACGCAGCATGGCGGGCCGATCGCGGTCGTCGCGTACGTAGAAGCAGCTGTACACCGTGTGGTGCGGAACGGTCTGTACGCACGCCTCGGGGGACATGGGCATCGGCCGCCCCGCGAGTGCCGGCCGGTGGTCGAACTCGATCGCGAGCGGTCCCAGAGCCTCCCTCTCTGGTGGGTAGATGCGGCGCAGGTTGGCGAGCTGCTCGGCCTCTGTGGCGTCAGGGTCGATGCGGGAGGTGTCCTCCGCGGCGAGCAGCTCGGCGAACGAGGCGTGCGGCGTGATCCGCGCGACCCTTACGTCGAGTTCGCGATCGGAGTCCTCGCCGTGGAATACGAGCACGTCGCCGACCGCGACGTCCATCATCCGGGGCGTGCGCACCCGGACTTCGATAGTCTTGCGGCCGGATTCCACCTGGGCGTAGTAGCGCTCGTACAGGCCCAGCCGGTGCTGTGGCCCGACCCGGTCGGGTACCGGTTCAGTCATGGGCGCTCACCTTCTCTGGCTGCGCGGCCGGGGCGTCGGCGGTGTCGGAGCGCCATGTCCACACGAGCCGGCTGTGGGTCTTGTCCAGCACGTGGCCTGCGGGTAGTTCGGTGTCAGGGGTTCCGGCGGGATGAATCTCCAACTCCGGGTAGCCGTGGGCTCGTTCGTGGACGTCCCAGCGGCGCACGGCGGAGGCGAGCTGTTCGGCAAGAGCAGGCCCGGATGGCCCGAAGCCGTGAGCCAGAAACTCCGAGCGGCGCTGTTCGGCCGTGGGGCCGTCCTGGACCAGGATGTGGGTCAGGTAGACGAGGGAGCCGTCCGCTGTGATTGCGGCGGCGTCCGAGCCTTTGGGCAGCGCGGTGATGCCACTGTTCTGATCACGGTTGCGGGCGAGGCGGCAGAAGCCGGGCAGCGTGGTGGCGAGGAAGAGCTGCAGGGTCTCGAACGACTCGTTGCCTGCCACGGTCACGCCGGTGGCCACTTCGTGGCGAGGGCCCGCGAGGGCATCGTCCAGACCGGTGGTCTCGGCGGGGATGCCGTCGGGGAAACGGAGCTGTAGTTCGCCGTCGGCGAGGTCGACGGTGGGGACGGCGCGGGCCGCGGGTCCGCGGTCGCGGATAAACCCACAGAACGTGAAGTCCGTAGCACGCAGCACCGGGCCGTGCTTTTGAAAGGCGATGGCGCGGGTGTAGTCATGGACTTCCAGTGGGAGGACGAGATAGCGGCCGTCGGCAAGCTGGTCACGCCAAGCGGGAGCGATATCCCAGCAGTTGTAAGTGATCACCGAGGCGTCGAAGCCGTCGCGGGGCATGTGCTCGACGGCGCCGTCGCTGGCAGAACCGAGCAGCACTGTGACGCGACCGCTGCCGGCCTCGGCGGTCAGCCGCCGCGTGCGGCGCACGACATACGGCGCGAGGTCGACGGTGATCAGGCGGCCGGTCGGCCCGACGACGTGTGCGATCAGTTCGGCGTTGTAGCCGCCCGAGCCTCCCTCGAATACCGTCATCCCCTCGGCCAGATGCAGGTGCTCGGCCATGTCGGCCTGGAGCCAGGCCGCAGACACGGAACTGGTCGCCTGAGCTAGGTCGTTGTGCTCGGTGACCACGGCCAGGTTGCTGTGGTACGCGGTCCGCAGAGGGCTCTCGGGGGTGAAGCGGTGCCGCGGGACCGAGCGGAGCGCCTGCTGGATCGGCAGGGAGGGGGCCCAGCCGCCGGCAATGACCCGGTCAGTCATCTGCTCGCGCCGCTCGATCGCCTCTGGCGGCTCGCCGGGCACCGGCGGGCAGCTGTTGTCGACCGGATACGCGTGCGCGGACGGCACGTACGGAAGGACTCCCGGCCAGACCAGGTCCAGCGCCCGCGCTGAGGTGGCTGACAGCCGGTCCAGACGGTGCAAGGTGTGCAGCGGTCGCCAGTCCACGTGCCCGAACCTGTCCGGCTTCAGCGGCTGGGCCTGCCCGGTGTGAGACGTGACGCGGACCACCACGCTCGTCCGCAAAAGGCCGTCCGGGGCATCAAGGTGCAGTCCGAGGACGTGCGCGTCGGCGGAGTTGGCCATCACGCCGGTCTGCTCGGCCAGGGCGCGCACCGCAGTCTGCTCGAATCGTTCCCCGGGCTCGGCCATGGCGCCGGGCAGCTCCCACTCCTGTTGTTGCGAGCGCCCCAGCAGAACGCGCCCCAGGGCGTCGGTGCCCACGACCTGCACCGCGGTCACCGAACTCGGCTGCGGGAGCGGGGTGTTCGTGATCTGCACGGCGGGCTTCTTCAGCCCGCGCAGGACCAGGACCGCCATGCCGTTCGCGTCGAAGCGCTGTGCCTGCTCCCACATGCTCATCAGGTGCGCGACCTCGTCCTCGTCGAGGGCGATGCCCCGGCGCTCGGCGGGGGTGGTCGCGGCGAGTGGCGTGATGACGACGAGGGCACCGTGCTTGCGCAGCCGCCGGCCCAGCGTGCGGGTCATGCGCGTGCGATCGCGCAGGAACGCGTACACCATCCGCAGGACGATCAGGTCGTAACCGTCTGCGTGCAGTTTCGAGAGGTTGGCGCGCTCGATGTCCAGGCGCAGCCAGCGAACGGCTCCGTGCGAGGGATCTTCCGGGTGCGCGTCGGTGCTGGGGAAGGCGGCATCGGCCCAGTCCACGGCATCGACGGCGTAGCCCACGGAGGCGAGGTGCAGGGAGAGTTCGCCGGTCCCGCACCCCACGTCGAGTGCTCGGCCTCCATCGGGAGCGGGCACGTGCTGGGCGAGCAGCGCGCGCTCGTCGTTGTCGAGAGGCCGGTAGCGGCGTCCCTCGGCGTAGCCGCTGTTCCATTCATCCTGCGAGGTGAACAAGGAGGGGCACATCCTTACTGAGAGGGGTGGCTGGGGGGGCGTCTGCCAGAGCCGGCGGGGTCGGGAACGGCGGGGCCGTCGCGGAATGGGTCAGCTCCACCCCATCGCCGTGTACGGCTCGTCGCGGGCGATCGCTCGCAGCGCGACGCGGGTGTACCCCACGAGGGACTCGGGCAGGGCGTCGAGCGGCCACCACCGCCACTGGGTGCACCGCTCGGGTTCGAGCACGCGCGGCTCGCCGCTCCAACGGGAGGCGGTGAAGAACAGCTGGATACGCGATGTGGGGCTGCCGTGATCGAGGAGATCCAGGGTGTGGGCCAGGCGGAGATCTTCAGCGGCAATGGCGAGCCCTGCCTCCTCGGCCGTTTCGCGGACCATGCAGGCCAGGGCGGACTCGCCGGCCTCTCGGTGTCCTGCCGGCAGATGCCAGGCGCCGGGGGCGAAGGCGCTGTCGGGGTGGCGGTGGCCGAGCAGCACCGCGCCGTCGCGTACGAGGACGAGATGCGCTCCGACGATGCTGCGATCTCGGTGCTTGTCCGGCTCCGTCACCTTCACGATCGCGGGCATGCCCGAGTCGTCGAGGAGAGGCTGTGGATGGCGTCGATGTTCATCGAGGGTCGCCATGGTGGCGGGGTCCATCGTCATCTCGGCCGTCTCGTCGATGCGCGTCCACCGCAACTGGATGCCTTCGCGCAGGTCGATCTCGTGGACGGCCCGGTTGAGCGTGCCGAGGTAGACATGCACGCGGTTGGTCAGGACACCGTTGGCATCGACGGTGTCCCGGGTCCGGAACGGGACGAGGTCCTCTACGGCAAGACCGATCTCCTCCTGTAGTTCACGCCTGATGCAGTCGTCGTTGCTCTCTCCGGCGTCTAGGCGGCCTCCGAGCAGACACCAGTGGCCGGCGCGCCAGATTGGTCTGTTGGCCGCGCGCAGGTGCAGCAGGTACTCGCCGTTGTCGTTGACGAGCAGCGCGGCGGTGCCACTTCCACGGAGTAGTTCCGCGTGGCCGGGGCTGCGCACGGTGTCGGTGGACTGAAAGGACACGATGCTCCTTCGGAGGGCTGGTCAGGCGGACTCGGAGGCGGCCGTGGGCCGGGCGGGGCGGGGCAGGACGGGGGCGTACTGGGCGGCCTGGGCGCGGAACATGGAGGCGTATTGGCTGTTGGCTTCGATCAGCTCGTCATGGGTGCCGTGCTCGACGACGTGCCCGTTGTTCAGGACGTAGATCTGATCCGCCCAGCGCACGCCGGACATGCGGTGTGTCACCAGCACCACGGCCCGGTGGGGCGCGGCCAGCTCTCGGATGCGGTCGAAGGTGCGGATCTCGGCCTCGGGGTCGAGCGCGGAGGTGGGCTCATCGACGATGAGGAGGCTGTCCGCGGTGGAGGTCTCGGTGCGCCAATGCGACCGGGCCAGACCGACCTTCTGCCACTCTCCGCCGGACAATTCGGTCGCGCCTCGGAACATGCGGGCCAGCAGCGTGTTGAGCCCTTCCGGGAGTTTGTCGAGCACCGACGCTGCACCCGCGAAGCGCACCGAAGGATTCAACTCCTCATCGGTGGAGGGGCGGTGGGGACGGCCGATCCGAATGTTCATCGAGGCGGTCATCGGCCACCGCTGGAAGTCCTGTGTCAGTTGCCCGACCCGCTCGAAGAGCCCGAAGCGGTTGAGCTGGGTGACCGGGGAGCCGCCCCAGGAGACCGAGCCGGTGGTCGGGACGAGGAGGCCGCTGATGATCTTCACCAGCGTGGACTTGCCCGCGCCGTTGTCGCCGACCACGGCAGTCACGCTGCCCATGGGAAGGGTCAACGACACCTTGTCCAAGGCTGGTTCATCCCGGTCGGGATAGCGGTAGCCGACCTGTTCCAGCACGATCGCGTCGATCCGCTCCGGCAGGTCGTCCCCGCCGTCCGGAATGGTGCGCCGGGCTGCCTCGACGAGGAAGCGCTCGTGATCCTGCACGTACAACGACTCCTCGTGCAGGTCGTTGACGTTCATCACGAGGGCGCCGAGGCTGGCCGAGCCGGAGCGGATGGCGAACACTGCGGTGCCGGCGACGGCCAGGCTCATCTGCCCGCCCGTGACCAGCCAGAACATCACCGCATAGGTCGCCGCCGTCGCGAGGCCGGACATCGCCTGTGCCAGCAGCTCGGTCGCCGCCTTCCCGTTGGCCAGCCGCTGCTGTTCTTCCTCCGCGTTCTCGGCCATGTCCCGGTAGCGCGCCAGCAGATAGGGGCCCACGCCGTGCAGGCGCACCTCCTGGGCGGCGCTGCGCTCGGTCAGCAAGTTGCCGATGAGGCGACTGGCCCGCAGGTGCTCGACCCAGTTCAGCACCGACACGTAGCGCCGCTGCGCCACCCTCATGGCGCCCCAGCCGCGTGGGGCCACGATCAGCAGCAGCATCGGGATGAGAGCCCAGTGCAGCACGAGCAGGATGCCGGCCGTGGAGATGAGTCCGATCATGCTGTTCAGGCCGGCGACGCAGGTGGAGATCATGCGGCGCGCGTACGTGGGGCCGTAGTAGGCCACGTCGAGCAGTCGCCGAAAGGCCGGGTCCTCGATCGCCTCCAGCTCGACGGCCTGCGCCGCGTCCAGGTACTCGGTCGTGGCGATCCGCTCGACGAGCGGTTCCAGACGGCCGGCGCGCGATGTTGACCAACTGGCCAGACCTGAATTGACCACGGCCGCGCCTGCCCCGACGAGCATCGCCGGCAGCGCCGCGTCGAGGCGGTCCGCCGGGCTGCCCGCGCCGAGCAGTGCATGCATCACTGCGTTGAGGACGAGGAGGTTCACCGCGGCGACGATGCCCTGGCCGATCTCGCAGGCGCCGACGCTCAGCAGAGCGCCCCGGTCGGCCCGCCAGGCTCGCCGCAGTGTGCCCCACACCTGCCGGGGCATGGAACGAAGTGCGCTCCATAGCGTCAACTCGAGCCGAGCGTGCTCGTGTTCGGTCCACCCCATGTCATAGCGAAGCGGTCCTCCGAACAGCTCCTGTTCGGAACGGGAGACCTTGGGCTCCTCCACTCGGGGACGGCGCAGAAGCCTCATGCGGCGTCACCCGCAGTGGTGGGGTCGGCTTTGATAACGGCGTACAGGGTCCCTTCGACGAAGTGGCGGAGCACGCCCTGGGTGTAGGTGTGACAGTCCTGGGGCGGGTCGCCGGGTTCGGCCCACAGGAGCTCCGAGTGCTTGTCGGGCTCGCTATTCGTCGGGGTTCCTTCCCAGGAGCGCGTTACCCAGGCCGTCCCGAGCCGCCGAGAACCGTCTGCCGCGACGAACTGGAATAGCCCGCAGAACTCGGCGTCGTGGGGGCTGATCCGGATCCCCAGCTCCTCCTCGGCCTCCCGGATCGCCCCTTCCAGAGGGGACTCGCCTTCCTCCAAGTGGCCCCCCACCACTGTGAGTTGTCCGGGCGCGTACTGATCTTGTGCACGCCGTAGAAGCGGCATCCGTCCGTCCTGGCGGTACGGGAGCATGAGCACGTCGACGATGCTGGTGTAGCGGTCCCTCACGCGAACGCCTCCTCGGATGCTGCTCCGAGGCGCTCCGTAGCGCCGACGGGCGCACAGGGATGAGGGGGACAGGCTCCAGGCGGAGGTCCGAGGCACACGGGCACATGGAATTCGAGCGTGGTGTGCGCGCCAATGGCGATCATCTGGCGGGGCATACGGCCTCCTCGGTGTGCGTGCTCTCGGACAGGTGCTCGGAATAACGGCCCGCTGGGCCAGTCGTTCGGGGCACAGAAGGGTTATTTCTTGGAACGCATGTGCTGTTCTGGGGGTTTGGGCAGGTGCCCCCGCCTCCTCCGGGAGGCGGGCCTCAAGTTCGTCACGCGTGTGGGGGGCGACGCGGCTTCGCCGCCGTGTCGGAGGTTGCGGCGGTTAGAGGTGATGGGCCGTCAGGCGGGTCGCGAGGGCGCTGCGGCCGTGGCGAGCCGAGGTGACGTAGGTGACCGAAATCGTGGGTGTGCTGCGGTGCGGCGGGCGAGCATCGCGGCGGCGCGTGCAAGATCCTCCGGGGTGTCGACCGCGATGCCGCTGTCGGACACGGGCAGCATCCGCACTCGGTGGCCGTGCTCGATGAACCGCAGCATCTCGACGCACTCGGCCTGTTCGAGAGGGCCCTGCGGGAGCTGCCGGAAGCGTTCGAGAGCCTCGCGTGTGAAGCCGTAAAGGCCGAGCTGTCGCAGGAAGGAAGGCCGGCTGCTGCGGGGGTAAGGGATGGGCTGCCGCGAGAACATCAGCGCCTGGCTGTCGGTTCCGACGACAACCTTGACGACGTTGTGGTCGAGTACGGCCGCGGTGTCGCTCAGCTCGGCGTACGCGTTAACGGCCAGGGCCTTGCCGTCCAGGTTGGCGAGCGCGTCGGATAAAGCATCGATGGCTGACGGCTCAATGAAGGGCTCGTCGCCCTGGACGTTGATGTACGCGTCCGCGCGGAGACGCTCGGCGCACTCTGCGACGCGGTCGGTGCCGGTGGCGTGCTCGCCGGTCCGTACGCAGTCGATGCCCAGCTCGTGGCACGCTGCCTCGATGCGCTCGTCGTCCGTCGCCACTACGGCGCTGTCCAGAGACGTGGCTTCCAGACAGCGCTGGTGAACGTGCCAGAGCAGCGGCTTGTCGCCCAGACGGGCCAGGGGTTTGCCGGGGAAACGCGAAGCCCCCCACCGGCAGGGGATGACGGCTATGTGCCGGCGTCCAGGTGTTTTCGGTGGTGAGGCTGTGGTGGCGGCCACGGGATCTCCTAGCGGTCAGCTGGGTGTCGGAGGTCAGAGAAGGGCGAGTTTGGCGCGGACCGTGGGCGCGGCGGCCTCGGTGAAGGGACGCCACTCGTAGCCGCCCACTTCCGCGGCCTGCAATGTCACTTCGTGCTCCGAACGGAGGCGGAAGATCCAGCGGAAATCGATGTGCTGGTGATCGGGCTCGCCCTTGGAGGGGTTTGCGTCGATCGCGTGCACGTCGATGTCGAAAGGGATGTCTGCGAATCCGGGAAGAGCGACAACGGCGCTTGGCGGGATGCCTGCTTCTTCGTGGAGTTCACGCAGTGCCGCAGTGGGGAGGTCGGGGTCCTCTGCCTCGTTGTGGCCCCCGGGCGCGAGAACCTTTCCGGAAGCCTTGTGGTGGATATGGAGGATCCTCTGGTCGCAGTCGAGGAGGATGGCGCTGCAGGTCACGTGGGCCGGGAACGTCTTGCGGCTCGTGGGGTCGTCGCCGTCGGCGCGTGCGGTGAAAAGCGGCGCCAGCGCGTCGCGTTCGTGCGGGTAACGGGAGAGGTACGTCTCGGTGACGGCGCGGATGTGCTGTGCGGAAGGGGGCACGGAATCACCTTTCGAAGTGGTCGAGCCAGGTCCTGGCGATGGCGTGACGGTCGGATGCCGCCATCTCGTGCATGCCGGGCTCGAACTGGTCGCGGCTAAGAGCTGCTGTGGCGGCGAGTATTTCGGCCTGGACGAGATGGATGTACGAGCCGACAGCGGCGCCGTGCACGAAGTTGACCGCGCCGCCGTCGGCGAGCACGAAGAAGTAGTGGCCGGTGATTTCGTACCGAGTCAACTCCGGGCTGATAGACGTGCGTTGGTAGAGACTGTGGAGGCTTCCAAGCTCAAGTTCGTCCTCCGAGGAGGTGACCGACCCGAGATACGCACCGTTGCGCAGGGCAGCGAAGTCGCTCTGCTGCAGGGCGAGGTTGCCGGTCGCACACAAGACGAGTTCCGCCTCGCGGACCGCGTCCGCGGCGGACGCGCAGGTACGGAAGCCCAGCGAGTGCGCCTGCACCTGCCTGACCGGGTCCTTGTCGTACACGGTGACGCGCAGGTCCAGCGCCCGCAGCGTCTGAGCGATAGCGCGCCCGACTTTCCCGAAGCCGATGACGCAGGCGTTGCGGCCGGTCAGAATATCTCCGCGCCCGCGCACAAGAGCCTCGGTGGAGAAGACGATCGAGCGACCCACGAGGTGGTCCTCGCAGTCCTTGAGCGGGGAGCGGGCCACGGAGACGACCGGGCACGGCAGGGAGTCGAGCGCCGCGTATCGCTGGTGTCCGTTCTCGGTGTCCTCGACGACGCCGAGGATGCGGCCGGAGAACTTGCTCACGAGGGTGTCGAGGCTCGCCGCGAAGTAGCCGCCGATGTCCACCAGGACGACGTCCCGGCCGCCGGCCGTGTCCTCCAGGTAGTCCAGAGCCTGGGTCTCGTCGGTGAACCGTTCTCGGGTGAGGTCGTGGACTGGGAGGGTGCGGCGAACGTCGTCGAGGGTCGGCTGGTGGATCGACCGGGGCTTGGGGAGTACGGCGCCGACCGTGGACACCTCGGTCATGGCGCGCAGGAACGCCGGCCGCTCGGGGAGCAGATGCGTGATGACCAGCGTCGTGATCGCCTCGCCCGCGGGGAATTGCGCGGTGATCTGCCGGAAGAAGGCGTCCAGCCGGGCTCGCTCGGGACTTTCCATTGCGTCTCCTCTCGGGCTCCGGGTCGCGGAACTATGCGGCTCGGCTGTAGTTGGGGACCTGTGCGGCCAGAGCCTGCATGTGAGCGCGCAGCCCGTTGTGGAGGTCGACTCGCGGCTGCCAGCCGAGGATCTCTCGGGCACGGCTGGGGTCGGCGCGAGTGAGGAGGACGTCACCGCTGCGCGCGTGGTTCTGCTCGATCTGGATGTCGCGGCCGATGAGGCTGGTCGCGATGTTGATCACTTCCAGCAGCGACGCGTTCGACCCGCCGCCCACGTTGATCGCGCCCTGCGCGGTCGGCACGACGGCGGCGGCGATCGTGGCGGCGACTACGTCGTCGATGTAGGTGAAGTCGCGTCGCTGGTGGCCGTCTCCGTACAGGCGCAGCGGCTGTCCGGTCAGAGCTGCCTGCAGGGCGCGGTGGGTGAACATGTCCGCGCGCTGGCGGGGGCCGTAGACGGTGAAGTACCGCAGGGCGACGACGCTGGGACCGTTGGGGCGCGTGGCGTAGGCGAGGCAGAGCTGTTCCTCGGCCAGTTTGGTCACCGCGTACGGGGACGCTGGTTGCGGGCGGTCGGCTTCGACGCTCGCGCCGCCGTCGGTCGGCCCGTAGACACTGGAAGAGGAGGCGACGATCAGCCGCGGAACGCCGATGCGCGTGCAGGCTTCCAGGACCCGGTGGGTGGCCAGCACGTTGGACGCGAGGTAGTCGCCGAACTGCGGACCCCAGGAAGGCCGTACGCCGGGAATTCCGGCGAGGTGGAAGACCGCGTCCGCGTCGATCAGGAGAGGGTCGATCGCGCAGTGGAGGAGGTCGGCAGTGACGTGGTGGTAACCCGGGAGGCCCCGCAGGGCGGCGAGGTTGGCGCCGGCCGTGTGGTCGGTGGACGGGTCGCGGCGGTCGACGCCGATCACGGTGGTGCCGGCCTGGACGAGGGCGTGGGCGAGGTGGGAACCGATGAATCCGGCGGAGCCGGTCACCACGGCTCGGCGGGGGGCAGCGGCGGTCGGGTGCTGCTCGTGCTGCGGCACGGGAATCTCCAGAGAGGTGTGGTCGAGGGGGGGAAGGTCAGGCGAGGCGGGACAGGACGGTTCGGCCGTGCGCGCTCAGAGTGAGGTCGTTTTCCTTGTGGCCCTTGACCAGGGCGGTGGCCGCCTCGATGGCGCCGAAGGACTCGAGGAGGCGCCGTTCAGCGTCGGTCAGCGGACGCCCGTAGCCGTCGAGGAATGCCGTTCGGAGGTGGGGTGCGGCTTGCCAGCGTCGGAACTCGAGCCGCGCGAAGTCGCGGACGCGGGCGTCGCGTCGCATGTGCTCGAAGTCGCAGACACCGAAGTCGTCTCCGACCAGCCAGTTCCGCGGCTGGTAGTCGAGGTGGCAGACCGCGCCGTCCATGAGGCTGTTGCCCAGGATGGCCGCATGGTGCTTCAGCAGGTTTCGCTCGGCCGTGTCGATCAGGTCGGCGTGAACGGCCCGGTCGATCCAGCTCTGGAGGCGCTCGGCGAGTGCTGCGCCGACGGCGCCGCCCTGGGGCATGGAGGTGGCCCGGTGGAGCTTGCCGAGGACGTGCCCGGCCTCGTGATGGGCCAGTTCCTCCTCGGGTGAGCCCGGGGCTGCGGTGTCCGCCCGAGCGCCTGCGAGCGCGGTCAGCAGAAGGGTGCGGGTGGCGTCGTCACGGCCGACTAGCTTCGGCGCGTGGCCGGTCAGCTGGGTGCCCCATGTCCGGTAGGCGTGGAGTTCGCCTGCGTACCGGTCGTGCTCGGCATGCTGCTTGGCGACGAAGTGACGCCCGTCGTCGGCCACCACGCGCACGACCCGGGGAGGGAGCAAGGGGTCCGGCGCGATCTCGACTGCGCCGAGGAGGCAGTGCGCCAGTTGGATCCGGGGATCGTCCGATGTCGCGATCACGGGGTCGGCTCCGGCGTGAGGAGACTGAGGTGCTCGGTGTCGTTGTGCCGATCGAGGATCCAGCGGGTCTGGCCCAGGCGGTTGCGGTGGTGCTGCCAGCGGGTGATGGAGGCGTGGTTGTGCGTGAAGCCCGCCGGCGAGCCGATCGGGATGTCGAGGAGCAGGGTGTGCGCGGTGATCACCGTCTCTCCGTGGGCGGCGAACACGATGCGCTTCCCCTTGTTCTCCTCGATGAGCTGACTCAGGTTCTTGCTGGCGCGCTTCAGGTACCCGTTCCAGGTGTCTGAGCCAGCGGCCCAGGAAGTGTCGGGGTACGCATGCGGGCCGCCGTTGGCGGCCGTCTTCACCGCATCCCAGGGTTTACCATCGGCATCGCCGTGGACGGGGCCGTCGAGCCGGTCGTCGATGTGCAGCGGGATCTGGAGCGTCTGGGCGATAATCTCGCCGGTCTGGACGAGGCGAATCCGCGGACCTGCGTAGACCATGTCGAAGGACTTCTTCAGGTGCTCGGTGGACAGGCGGCGCGCGGCCTGTTCGGCCTGGGCATACCCCAGGTTGGTCAGTCCCGTGCAGGTGCGAGGACCTCCGACGAGTCCGTCGGCATTGCACTGGGCTTCACCGTGCCGCACGAAGACGAGTTCGGTGGTGATCACGATGCTCCTTGAAGGCGGAGACGGATGTGGGCGGGCCAGATGTGGCAGTAGCCGTTCCGGCCGAGGTAGGGCGCGGTGAGTACGGCGTGCAGCGCCAAGCCGTCGTCCAGGCGTTCTCGGTCTATGGGGTCCAGCTGTGGGGCGTGCTGGCGGAGCGCCTGGCTGTAGATGTCGCAGGCGTCGTCGATCGCTTCGCTCGCGAGGGGGCCGTAGGTGAGGAGAAGCGTGGCGACCAGCTTCGCGAGGTCGTAGCCCATGGGCGCGAGACTGAGATCGTCGGTGTCGACCGTGACGATGTCCCCGGCGGCAGTGATGATGAAGTTCCGCGGGTTGCTGTCCTTGTAGAAGGCACAGGGCCCCTGCGCCGTCTCCTCCAGCAGGCCGAGCATCGCGTGCAAGGACACCTTGTTCGTCAGGTAGCCCTGTTCGTGGCGCCGTCGGAGCGCGACCTTGCGCGGGCCGAGGTAGTCATCGAACGTCGTGCCGTCTTGAAAACGATGCGGAGTGTTCAACGACGCGGCCTGCAGGTCACTGCGCCAGGCGGCACCGTGAGCGTGGCCCAGCAGTTCCGCTGTGCGCGGGAGATCCTCGGGGCGTACGGAGCGCCCCTCGACCCGCTCGAAAGTCAGGCTGGCAGGGCCGATGACTTTGAGGGCCGGCTGCCGCAGCGGCTTCGCGTGCTCGTTGATCCACCGGTAGTGGCGGACGGCCGCCGCCGCGCGCTCCGGCGTCTCGTAGTGCTTGGTGAACGGCGGAAGGGTCATGCCTGCCCCTTCTTCGGATGGGCGACGACGAAGGTGATGAGGGACCGAGTGGTCAGCGGCTGGTCCGGAAGGAATTCGTGCAAGGCCGCCGCCATAGCCCCGGGGTTGCCGTACAGGCCGGGCGCGAGGTGGTACTTGGGGTTCGTGGCCAGGTATTGCGCCATGTGGTCGTGGCCGTCGAAGGTGAAGGCGTGCTCCTCGTCCAGGACGGCGATCACGTCGAGCGAGGAGGCGGTCAGGTCGGCGAGGTTGCCGCTGTGCGCTGCGGTGTAGAGGCTCTCGTGCTTATCGCCCCGCGCGTCGAGGCCGGCCGAAGCGACCAGCTGGTCCATCTCCCGGTAGCTGTCGAGTGCCTTGGTGACGAGCACGGCCAGGCCCCCGGGGGAGAGGACCCTGGCGATCTGCGCGATGACGTCCTTGGGCTGCGGCGAGTGGTAGAGGCAGAACGCGGCGACGGCGACGTCGCACGACCCGGCGGGCAACGGGAGGTCGTGGAAGTCGCCTTCGACGAAGTCCACCGTGATGTCGGGTAGCTCCTTGGCGCGCTCGCGGGCCTGGGCGAGCAGGGAGGGGGCGGCGTCCAGGCCGACGACGCGCTGCGGCCGGAGCTGCTCGGCGATGCCCAGGCTGCTCGTGCCGCGACCGCAGCCGATGTCGAGCACCACGCCGAGCCGGTCTGGCTGCGCGTGGTGGGTCTGCACCAGGCTGACGATCGTCTCGGGCACGGGGTTGCCGGAGGTCTTCGCGCGCATCAGGGCGCTGGTCCGCCCGGACAGCCGGGAGGCGTTCCCGTACAGCTCCTGTTGCCGGGCGGGGTCCAGGAAGGCGTTGGGCTCGTTCATGCCGCACCCCCTGCCCGGGGGCGCGGGTCGTTCAGGACTGCTCGGCGGCCACCTTCCGCAGCCAGCGGCGCGTCTGGCGCCGGTTGGCCAGCAGCACCACGTCGGCTTTCGCGCCGAACTCCTCGATCTTCGCCATCACGCGGGGCCGCATCTTGCGGCGGTACGTGGCGACGTACTTGATCACGCCCCAGTGGATGCGGTTGTGCACCCCGTTGCCCTTGTGTCCCGCGCCGTGCCGGATCTGCCGGGCGAAGATCCCGTACAGCGCTGCCACGGTCGACACGTCCATCAGGACCACCGTGTCGCAGGCTTCGAGCCGCACCTGCAGCGTCGAGTTGTAATTGCCGTCGATCACCCACCGCGGCTGCGCGACCAGCTCGCGCTGCACGGCGGTGAACTTGTCCATGGGGAGCGCGTTCCACTCGTCGTCGTAGAACGCGGCGTCCAGGTGCGTCACCGGGGCGTCGAGGATCTTGCCCAGTTCGCGGGCCACGTGGGATTTGCCGCTGCCTCCGCAGCCGACGATGGCTACCTTCTTCATGGTGCTCCAGCGTAGAGAGGTTCGGATGTCCGGCGGAGCCATCCTCCAGGACACATTTTGATGATCCAGGCGCCATGGCCTGTAGCGCGATCGGCATCAGGCCGCTCCCCGCTCGGTCGTGCCCGGCCTCACGAGACCGTGCAGAAGGGATTCCAGGGTGTCGACCTGCTTGCTCAGGCCGAACAGGCGCAGACGGTCCACGCACGCGCCGATCAGGTCGGCGTGCTGCTGTGTGCCGGCGATCTCGCGGAGGTGGGAGAGGCGTTCGATCACGTCCCGGCCGGAGCGCACGACCAGCTCGTCCGGGACGAACCGGTTGACGTAGCGGATGTCCGCCGGGGCCAGGGGCAGGCACCCGGCGAGCACGGCCTCGAAGATGCGCTGGGTCATCTGCCCGACCGCGGCGTACCGCTCGGGCAGCATGAGCACCGTGGCCAGGGACCTGCCGTATACGCCGGCGGCGGCCTCGAACGGGATCCGGCCCAGGAAGTGGACGTGCGGCCAGCGGTCGGTCTCCGTCCACTTCCCGGCGACCAGGTGCGCGACGCGGGCGGCGGCTGGGGCGAAGAAGCGGTCGAAGGGCTCGTCGCGGTCGTACTGGTTGCCCACGTAGCCGAGCACGAGGTCCCGCCGCTGTGCCGCGAGGGCCACGGAGTCCGCCTGGGTGAGGAGGTTCTCGGCGACGGGGAAGAGTAGCGAGTGCGCTCCGTGGGTCGGGGCGAGGGCGGCCTCGCAGACACGGGTGTGCGACGTGGTGCGCCACACGCTCTCGGCGGGCAGGGTGCGGTCCTTGTCCCAGATCACAGTGGGTGTCTGGTGCCGCACGGTGTAGTGGTTGATGAGCTGGGCCTGGCGGTGCAGGTCGCAGGTATGGCCCTCCGTGCCGCACGCGGTCGTGTTGCGGCCGGGGATCGCCCAGCGCCACTCCAGGAACAGGACGTCGACGTTTGGGAATCCGCCATCGAAGATGTACTTGCTGCCGAGGTCGTCGCCGGCTTCGAGGCGATCCCGGTCGGCTTGCAGGAACACGATGTCGTGCCCGCGGTCGAGGAGCGCATCAATGAAGGGGCGACGATGGCTGCGTCCCCCGTCCGGGGTGTCGGTGACCCCTTTGCCGAGGAAGCCCCAGAAGCTGTATCCAATCTTCACTTGGTGATCCACCGCCCTTCGAGGAGCAGGGCGTCGAGCCCGGAGTTGGCCAGGCAGTCCAGGGCCATTTCCGGTGTTCCGCAGATCGGCTTGCCCTTGACGTTGAGGGACGTGTTGATCAGCACGGGCACCCCGGTCCGGCGGCCGAAGGCGGTCAGGACCGCGTGCATGAACGGGTTCTGCGCCTTGGTGACGGTCTGCAGGCGGGAGGTGCCGTTGGCGTGCACGATGGCCGGCACGCGCTCGCGCGTCTTGTCGGTCACGCCGGAGGCCATGGACATGTACGGCGCCTGCTGGCCGAGGGTGAAGAACTCACGGGCGCGCTCGGCCAGGACCATGGGGGCGAAGGGCCGGAACGGCTCGCGGAACTTCACGGTGGCGTTCAGCCGCTCGACGACGCCCGGCTCCAGCGGAGAGGCGAGGATCGAACGGTTGCCCAGGGCTCGCGGCCCGGCTTCGACGGCCCCCTGGAACAGGCCGACGATCGTGCCGTGGGCCAGCTGGTCGGCGAGGAACTCTGCGGTTTCGATGCCCAGGGTCTTCTGGTGAAGGGCGGGCCAGGGCGTGAGGTCGAGGGCCTGGTCCTCGTAGGACGGGCCGAGGTAGCAGGTGCGGGCGACGCCGGCCACCGGTCGCGGGCTGCGTCCGCCGACATACACGGCGAGGGCGGCGCCGATCGCGGTACCGGCGTCACCGGGCGCAGGAGGCACGAAGACCTCGTCGAAGATGCCGGCCTCGATGATCCGGCCGATGCTCACGCAGTTCGTGGCGACACCGCCCCCCACGCACAGGCGCCGGGAGCCGGTGAGCACGCGAGCGCGGCGGGCCAGGTGCAACATGACCTGCTCGGTCCGCTCCTGGAGAGCCGCCGCCAGGTCCCGGTGGACGTCGGCCAGGGGCTCGCCCGGGTGCCGTTCGGGGCAGGTCTCGGTGACGAAGCGGCGAGACGTCCGCTCGTATCCCGACGTGAGGGTGCGCGTGGGGAAGTAGGCGGGGTTGATGCGGAAGCCGGTTGCGGTCGTGTGGACGGCCTGGGTGAAGACGGAGCGGAAGCGGGCGGGGTCGCCGAGGGCGGCCAGCGCCATCACGGTGCCCTCCTCGTCGCCCCGGCGCCAGCCCAGGTGCTCGGTGACGGCGCCGTACACGTACCCCAGGGAGGCTGGGTCGTTGATCGCCTCCAGGGTCTGCGCGCGGGGACGGAGCGTGTCGTGGCAGCGGGCGATGGTGGTGGTCTGCCGCTCGCCGAGGCTGTCGACCACGAGCACGGCGGCTTCGTCCCAGCCCGAGGCGGCGAAGGCCGTGAGCTGGTGGGCGCGGTGATGCAGCACCGGGGTAACACGGGCGGCGGGGAACTGCCTGCCGATCAGCCGCAGGCGCCGCTGGGTGCGCACGGCCACCTTGGCGAACCCGTGCGCTCGGGCGAACGCCCGGTCACGAGTTGTCGGGGAGAGCGCCATGCGCAGGGCGGCGGGCGACTCGGCGAGGTAGCGGGCGGGCTGGAAGTTGTAGGCGACGGTGTCCACGTCGGCTGAGGTGAGCTTGGCCCGGCCGAGCAGCCAGTCCACAGCGTGAGCGGGGTAGAGCTTGGTGTGCTTCTGCTCGGAGAGGCGCTCCTCCTCGACGAAGCCGATGAGTTCGCCGTCGACCAGGAGAGCTGCCGACGAGTCGTGGGTGTAGGAGCACAGGCCGAGGATGACCGAGAGAGTGCGCTTCATGGCGGCCGTCACCTCGCCCCGGCCGTCGTCGCAGCCGCGGGCTGGCGGGAGCGTCGTTTCAGCTCGCCATACCAGGCGGTGAGGGCCTGGCCGAGGGGGCCGTCGATGCCGTCGGCCACGCGCCACGCCTGCTGGTGCTGTCCGTCCTTCCACAGCCGGTAGCTGCGCAGCGTCCCGGCCATCGCGTCCCAGCCGGGGTGGCCGGTCACGTCCCGGGCCGCGACCTGATCGAGCAGACCGGCGAAGCCGTTCCACCGTGTCCGCAGGTCGGGCATGACGGGGCTCGCCGTGAGCGAGGCCAGCTGCTCGGACTGGTCGAGGTGCTCCTCGTAGATGTGCAGCGACCCCACGTGCAGGTGGAACTCGCCCAGCTCCGCGTCGAGCCATCCGGCGACCAGCTCGTGCAGGACGGTGTAGAAGAAGACGTCGTACGGCATGCCGATCCACACGTCCTGGCCCCGCATCATGGTCGCCATGTGCAGCCGGCCGGCACGCAGATGGAAGCGGAAGCCGAGGGTGCAGGGCACGTCCTTGTGCCCGGCGGCGTCCTGAACCGGGTCGTAGAGCTGGATCAGGGCACGGCGGGAGTCGGGGTCCTCCTTGAGGATCTCCACGACACGGCTGAGCTGATCGACCTTGCCGGCCCAGTTCCGCATCCTGGGGCCGTACGCGCCGAGCAACACCCCGTCATCGGCGTACTGCCGGAGCCGCGCGTTGTAGTCGAAGATCCACGGATCGTCCGAGCCGGACAGGTGCCAGACGCTCTCGGCCACGGCGAACGCCGGGTTCAGGATCCTGGCCGGCGGCGCGTACAGCAGGCGGGCCCGCGGCTGCGTGAGCAGCAAGTGGATGTCGCGGACTTCCCGCGTGGGCATGCCGCGCGGGCTGACCTTATCGCCGGACTTCGTCAGCGTGACGGCTCCGGAGAACAACTCGGCGATGTTGTCGGCGGTCAGATGGGTCATGAGGCTGGGACTCCTTCGCCCTGCTCAGGCACGGGCGGCGTGCTGCGGGCATCGTCGTGAAGGGGGTCAAAGGGCAGCTCGGGGTGCGTGGCGCGGTGATCGATGAGGCGGGCGACCTGGGCGGCGCTGTCGCCGCGCCACCGGCACACCGAATCGGCGGCTCCGGCCGGCGGGCGAGAGCGGGGCAGCTCCGCGAGGGCGATGCCGACTTCGTCCGCGGAGCCACACCGTTGCGCGATGCCGTGGTCGGCCAGGCCGAGGGTCCGTTCGCCCAAGGCGGCAAGTTCAAGGACGGGCACGCCCAGCAGCGCGGCTTCGATGCCGCATGTCGAGTAGGCGCTCGCGACCACATCCGCGCCGGCCAGGCACCCGCGTGCTCCAACCCGAGTGTCGGCGACGGCCACCGGAAGACCGGTCGCCTGCTCAAGAAGCGGGGCGAACACGCTGTCGCGCTGAGCCGGATGCGGAGCGATGACCAGTCCCCAGTCCGGGCCGACTGACCGCAGCCCGCCGAAGAGGAGTTCGGCCTGGCGGGCGAGATGCTCGGGCCGGAAGGGCTGGCAGGCCCACACGGCGATCTTCGACGGGGCACGCCGTGTGCCGACCGACAACAGCTTTTCCAGGTACCGGCGCTGTGCCCCACGGCCCAAAGCAGCCAGGGCATCGAAGCGGGGCTGCCCCAGGACGTGCACCTCACTCTTCGGGTGCTTGGCCCAGGCGAGGGCGAGCGGATGGTCGCGCTCGCCCATCACGACCACGTCCCGGCTGTGGAGGGCGGGCCACGCGACGGACTCTTCCGTCCAGGCGCCGTGCTGGACATGCACCGTGTTGGAGTCGTGCCGATCAGCAAGGTGAACCGCCAACGCCCCGAGCGGACTTGTGTCGTTGCTGAGGACGACGGAGTGCGGACGAACGGCTCTCAGAACGCGGCCCAGCCAGTTCTCCGCCTGGACCAGAGCAGGCCAGGATGGCTGCGTGCAGCCGCCGCTCATCGCCAGCAGCGTGGACAACAACCGGACGAGGCGGGACAGGCGGATCGCGTGCGGACCGACCTCGACGGTCCGGTCGTCATCCGCGGGACGCAGGCCGTCCGCCTCGCCTGACAGCCGGAAGAGCCCAACCGGTGCAGGACACACCCGCACGCTCTCGCTGCCCTCGGCCAAGCAGCGCTGACCGGGATCAGTGGCGAGGTCGATGAGCACGCTGTCGTGCCCCTTGCGCGCCAACTCCCGAAGAACCGGCATCAGGGTCTCGGCGTGGCGGGACGACCAAGAAAGGGCCACGACTCCGCCCCGGTGCAGGCCCGTGGGGAGCGGGTGCGGCTCGGTGATAGCCACGTCGGCGGGTAAGAGCGTGCTCAACTCGGCAGTGTGCGGCGGATTGTGTGCCGCTGTGCCGCCGAGCAGATAGGCAATGCCCGACCAGGTGACCGTGTAGGTGCGGTACTCCTGAGAGCTGCTCGGCCGCACACCGACAAGACCTTCGTACGGCATCGGGGTGATGGGCCCGGGTGCGGTGACGAATGGCTCCCAGAGGCTCAATGCCAGCAGTTTCCGCAGGACCTGCGTGACCAGTCGGCGGACCGGTACGTGCTGGACATGGAGCCAGTCAGCTCCGCCGGGCGTGTGGGCTCGGCCGCCGCCGTACTCGTGCAGGGCGGCCATGACGCGTTCGGTCAACGAGCGGAGGTCCTGCTGGTTCAGCGGCAGCGCCTCCAGATCTCCCGTTCTGATGCGGAGGGAGTCGGCGACGTCAAAGCGGCCGGCGCCGACGAGGACCCAGGCGGGCCGGTGGCCGTCTTCTCTTCGGACAAGGCCCAAGTCTCCGAATGCCGAGGTGGTCACACCAGGCTCCCTTCGACAATGGGAGTGCATGCCGTGGCCTGGTGGAGGAGGTCGAGCAGGTCGGTTGGGGACAGGGCGACCGCCACAGCAGGAGAGCCGGGCTCGCCGTACCCCCAGGCGGCATGAATGTAGGGGACGCCGGCACGAGTTGCTGCCTCCCGGTCCACCGGCATGTCCCCGATGTACACGGCCGACGCAGGGTCGACTCCGAGGTCCACCAACGCGAGGAGGAGAGGGTCCGGCGCCGGCTTCGACCGCCCGGAACCCGCGGGTGTCCGCACGGTGCCGAAGGGGCAACCAAGCTGCGCCAGGAGGGGCGCGGCCCGATCGACGTGCTTGGATGTCACAACTCCAAGCCGCCAGCCAGCTGCCACGAAGGCGTGCAGGACGTCCGTGATCCCGATGAACTCCTGGGCCAAATGCGCTGCGGCTGTCGAGCCGGCTCCGTAGGTCCGGTGGACGCCGTCAGCGTCGACGACACCGAGCCGCTCCATGATGTCGCTGAACTCCCGTCCCAGGAGGGCTTCGTACGCGGCGAACGGGATAGCGAGGCCGTGGTCTTCCTGGACCTTCCTCCACGCCTCGCGCATCACCGGCCGCGTGTCCAGTAGGACACCGTCCAGGTCAAGAAGGAGTGCCCGTTCAGCATCGGGAGGCTGGAGTGCCGACGGTTTCGGGCGATGGTGCAGGGGCGCGGAGGACTGCTCGGAGGCCGTGGGAACGGGTGACGTGGTCACTTGCTCGCTCCGCTCCGCACCGTGCTGGTCTGCTGGGCGGTCAGCAGGTTCCAGCCGTGGGCCCGGGCGACCAGCCGGGTGGTGTCCGGTGCCCCGGTATCGGTGAGCAGCTGGACGAGCGCCGCGCGGAGGTCTGCCGGCGCCATGTTGGCGCCGCGCGCGATGTCGAGCGGCTTGGTGTGCTCGGCGACGGCCTTCAGCAGGTTCGTCTGCTCGGTACTCAAGTCGGCGGCTGGCGTGTCCGGTGCCGGGGCCGTGGCCTCGTTTGCGCTGAGCAGACGGTGGGTGACTACGGCAAGGGAGCAGCGTTCGGGGCAGTGCAGCTTCCTGCGCAGGGAGACCATGTGCGCGCGGACCGTGTGGTGCGACAGGGCCTCGGTGTCGGCGATCTGGCCTGTTGGTAGGCCGTTCACCACATGCTGGGCGATGCGCCGTTCGGCCGGGGTGAGCGGTGTGGTCGGGGCTGGGGCGGTCATGGTGGTCTTCCTCGTCGGTATCGGTCAGCGGCTCGACGTCGGGCGCAGGCGCACAGGGACGGAGGTGTGTCCGTTGCTGATCAGGCTCGGCAGCCTCTTCAGATCGGGCCTGTCCGTGGCGAGTTGGGCGTCGGGGAAGCGTTCGAAGAGCAGGCGCAGGGCGGTGGCGACTTCGAGTCGGGCAAGTGGGGCGCCGAGGCAGAAGTGGACGCCGTGTCCGAAGGCGAGGTGTTCCTTGCTGGGGCGGGTGGCGTCGAAGCGGTCGGCGTCCTCGTGCCAGTCGGGGTGCCGGTTGGCGGCGGCGTAGGAGGCGAGGATCGCCTCGCCGGTCTTGATCGTCTGCCCGTCCGGGAGGGCGATGTCGGTGCGGGCATAGCGCAGGGGAAGGTGCTTGACCGCGGGCTGGTGGCGCAGGGTCTCCTCGACTACGCCCTCCCAGGTGCAGCGGCCGTCCCGGACGTGGGCCAGCTGCTCTGGCTCGGAGAGCAGGGTGGTGATGGCCTGGTCGATGACGTTGACGGTGGTCTCGTACCCGGCGCTGATCATCAGCAGGAGCGTGTCGCGCAGCTCGGCGTCGCTGAGGGCGGAGCCGTCGCCCTCCTCGTCGCGGGCGGCGATCAGCAGCGAGGTCATGTCCTCGCCGGGCTCGGTGCGCTTGATCTCGATCAGGGCGTCCAGCAGGCCGTACAGGGTGGCGGTGTTCGCGGCTTGTTCCTCGGCGGAGAGGTGGGTGGCGAATACGTTGTCCACCACGGTGCGGAACTCGGTGCGTCGGTCGGCGGGGACGCCCATGAGCTGGCCGATGACGGCGATCGGGAGCGGGTAGGCGAGGTGCTCGCGAAGGTCGGCCACCTCATCGGCCGGGAGGGCGTCGAGGTCGTCGAGGATGCCGTTCACGAGGATCTCGATGTCCGCCTGGAGGGCGGCGGTACGGCGGGCCGAGAGGGCGGGGGCGACCATGCGCCGTAGGCGGCTGTGGTTGCCGCCGTAGGCGGTGAACATGTTCTCCACCGCCACCCACAGGGCCAGCGGCCAGGTGGGGACCGTCTCGGCGAAGGCCGGCCAGTGGGCGCGGCCGTCCTTGGAGACGTCCTTGCTGGTCAGAAGCTGCTTAAGGAGGGCCGGGTCGGAGACGGACCAGGCGCGCACGCCGAGGATGTCCACGAGAGTGGCGGAGCCGCGCTCGCGCAGGGCCTGGTGTTCGGCGTCCGGGTCGGATCCGGTGGGGTCGAGGACGAGTATCTGCCGTTCGGACACGTTGGGGCCTCTTTCAGCTTGAGGGGAAGGTGACGGGGAGGGCGACCAGCGAGCGGTGGAAGGGGCCGGGGCGCCAGACGAGGTCGTCGCGGTGGCCGTCGAGGTCCATCTCGGGCAGGGCGTCGAGGACGTGGAGGATGGCGGTTTCGGCGATGAGGTAGGCGTGCGTGCTGGCCGGGCAGCCGTGCGGGCCGGCGCCCCAGGCGAGGTGGGCCCGGTTGCCCAGTGGCCGGTGGGCTCCCAGGGCAGGGTCGTTGTTGCAGGCGGCATAGCTGATGACCACCGGCTGGTCGGCGGGCAGCAGGTACCCGCCGATGTCGGCCGGGCGGGGCGGGTAGGACATGGCGAAGTTCGCCAACGGCGGGTCGCGATAGAGGACGCTGTCCAGGGCCTCGCGGACGGAGGCGTCGCCAGCGTGCAGGTCACCGGAGAACTCACTGTTGGTGAGCATCTCCAGGAGGGTGTTCGTGATCAGGTTGGTCAGGGGCTCGATGCCCGCCCCGTACAGGGTGATGAGCTGCTGGCCCATCTCGGTGTCGTCCAGCCGGGCGACATGGACGAGGAGCCTGCTGGTCACGTCGTCGCCGGGCTCTCGGCGGCGCAGGGCGACGAGGTCCGCCACGGCCCGGGCCATGATCTGGTTGCCGATAGAGGCATTTACCCCGTCGAAGATCTTCGCCATTCCGTCCGCGATCCGATGGCCGACCTCGTCGGGGCAGCCGAGCAGGTGACTGAGCGTCTGGAACGCGAGAGGCCAGGCGTACTGGGACAGCAGGTCCGCCTTGCCGTCGGCCTTGAAGGCGTTGATGGTCTGCTCGGCGACCAGCTCGACGTGGTCGCGCAGCGCGTGCTGGTCGACAGCGGCGAGGGCGGCGGTGTTCGCGGCCCGGTAGCGGGCGTGCTCGGCGCCGGCCGAGCGCAGGGCGTTGGGACGCCACTCCATCATCGGCCGGACGGGGCAGGCGTCAGGGACGGAGGTCTGCCACCGGCGCGGATCGGCGGGGAAGCGTTGCGGGTCCCCGAGGATGCGGCGGGCCTCCTCGTAGCCGACGACCAGCGTGGCGGGCACGCCGGGGGCCAGGTCCACGGGGACCAGAGGGCCGAACTGCTCGCGCATGCGCTGGTAGGCGGCGTGCGGATTCTGGGCGAAGTCCGGTTCGTACAGGGGGATGCGGTGGGTCGCGGTGCTCACGGTCGGGGCTCCAGACGGTGCGCGAGACGGGCGAGGTATTCGGTGAGCTGGATCAGGGCCTGCATGCAGGACGCTCGCTCGCGGGCATCGCACACGGTCAGCGGCGTGTGTCCCTCCAGGGCGAGGGCCTCGTGGACTTCTTCGAGCGGGTGGCGGGGCGCGCCGTCGAACTGGTTGACCGCGACCGCGTAGGGGACGCCGTTTTCTTCGAGGAGGCCGAGGATTTCGTGGGAGGCGTCCAGGTCGCGGGGGTCGACGAGGACCAGGGCGCCGAGGGCGCCGATGATCAACTCCTGCCACAGGAAGCTGAATCGGGCCTGGCCGGGGGTACCGAACAGGTAGAGCACGAGGTCGTCGCTGAGGTGCTTGCGTCCGAAGTCCACGCCGACGGTGGTGGTGGACTTGGCAGGCGTGCGGGCCAGGTCGTCGACTAGGGCGCTCGCCCGGGTGATGGTCTCCTCCATGTGGACCGGAGGCACCTCGGAGACGCTGCCGACGAAGGTGGTCTTGCCCACGCCGAAGGCTCCGGCGACCACGATCTTCGCGGTAGCCGTCACCGTGCGCGCGACGAACCGGTCAGGCGTGAGCGCGGAGTCCATGAAGAACCCTTTCGATGAGTAAGACCGGGGGCCGGTCGTCGTCCTGGCCCTGGGCGAGGGTCATCAGTCCGTGTCCGATGAGGTCGGCGACGAGAATCCGGGTGGTCGAGGGCGGGAGGGCGAGTGCGGAGGCGATCTCGGCGACAGACAGCCCTCCGCCTTGCGCGGGTGCGAACAGGGCGAGCACGCGCCGTGCGTCCGGGTTGAGGCCGGGACGGGTGCCGGTCGCGGCGAAGACCAGGCTCTCCAGGCGCACGTCCTTGCTGGGGCGGGTACGTCCGCCCGTGCGGACGTAGGGCCTGACCAGATCCGGGTCCTGCCGCGGCCTGCTCATGCCAGCGGTGCTTCCGTGCCGCCGGCGATGCGTGTTTGGACACCCAGCTGTTCGCCCACGCTCGCGGCCAAGCGCAGGGCGGCCTCGCTGATCACCCCGATGTCCGCGTGAGGGCTGTCGGTGCGGACGGCGAGCATGGTGTTCTCGCCAGCCGGGATGAGCAGGGAGATGTGGTCGACCGACTCCATGACGAACTGGCGGACGCCCCCGCCGTTCGTCTCCCGGTCGTAGGCCCGCGATGCTCCCCACAGCGTGGAGGCGATGGCCGAGATCTTCTCGGCGCGCTCGCGCGGCAGCCGATCGGTGTAGGCCGGGCTCATGCCGTCCGCGGCGACCAGCACGGCGTATTCCACGCCAGCGGTCTCCTCCAGGCTTTCGAGGAGCCAGCCGATGTTCTTGTCGGTCATGCGTCGTGTCCTTGGTCGTTGTCGGCAGTGGGGACGTGGGTGCCCTGCTCGGCGCGGGCGCGCTGTGTGCCACGGGCCCAGGCGGCGATCACGCTCGCTCGCCCCGGCTCGGCGTTGGCAGGGCGGGGAACGGGGGCGGAGGCGGGTGCGGCGCGGCGGCTGCGCACCGTCAGTCCGCTGGCGGTCGTGCGGGCGGTGGAACGCTCCTGGTCGGATTCCCCGGCCGTCGGCGGGACGGGGGTGAGCGCGGGTTGTGTGGCTACCGGAACCGGGGCGAGAGCAGGGAGCCGGCCGGACGCGGCAGAGGCGAGAGCAGCTGGCGGATCCTTCTGCACCGGCTGCGAGGATGCCGGCGGCGCCTGGGGCGCCGTGGTGAGGAGGTCCTGGGGAAGGGTGAGGAGCGCGCGGGTGCCCAGAAGGGAGTTGGGCGCCTGGACATCGACCCGGAATCCGTAGGCGCGCGCGAGGGCGGCGGCGACTCGGAGCCCGGTCTGCGGGCGGGCGCCGAGCTGCGTTATGTCGTCCGTGCGCTGCCCGGTGAGGATGTCCCGGGCGCTGTCGAGCTGCTCCGGCGTCATCTGCAGGCCGCTGTCGTCCACGAAGACGGTGACTCCGTGGTGGCCCTGTTCGAAGGACACGTGCACTCTCGACTGTGGTGGCGAGAAGCGCAGCGCGTTGTCCAGCAGGAGCGCGAGGGCGTGCACCACGGGCCCGACCACGCGGGTCTTCACCGCGACGGTGAGTTCCTGGGGCTGTACGCGCTGGTAGTCCTCGACGTAGCCCATCGCGGCCCGCACCACATCGGTCAGCGTCGTCGTGGGCCAGTGCCGGGTCAGCTTGCCGCCGGCCAGGATGGTCCAGCCCTGAGCGACCAGCAGCATCTGCTGCACGGTGTGGTCGATATCGGTCAGCGTCTCGAACGCGGCGTCGTCCTCGTGCTCGCGCACGCCCTCGCTGACCTTGCGGCTGGTCTTGGCGGCCATGCCCACGAGCGCCGACGACACACTGCGCACTGCGGCCTCGGTCGACCGCACAGCAGTGGAACTTACCCGAGCGATCTCTTCCTGGGCGGCGGTGTGCGAACGCCGCAACTCCTCCGCCCCGAGCGTCTTCGCCTGCTCGATCTCCTGGTGCGCCGCGTACTGGATGTCGCGGATCACGGCCTGGACGACGCTGGCGGTGGCCTTGACCACGTTGGTCAGGTGCTCACCGACTGCGGTGCCGGCCAGTTCCGGTGCGGGGGCTAACGCCGTGATCCGACCGCCCGACTGGTGGATCTGGGGCAGCGTCTCGTGGACCAGCTTCTGCAGGGCACCCTCGGTGGCCTGTTGTTCGCGGGCCAGGAGGTGGGCCCGCCGCCGCGCCTTCTGCCATCGGCGGTGGCTAACCCAGGCCGCTGCCACCGCGACGATGGCCGCGGCGGCGAGCACGATGACCATGGTGGTGGCGGTCGTGTTCATCAGACACCCACCGCCAAGAGCACGTCGGCCTCGGCTGCGGGCGCCCCCGAGTCGAGCTGCTGCAGCAGGAGCGCGGACCCGATCACCCCGATGTGGCTGTACGCCTGCGGGAAGTTGCCCAGTTGTCGCCCGGTGGCGGGGTCGTACTCCTCGGCGAGCAGGCCGAGGTCAGTGCGCAGGGCCAGGAGCCGGTCGAAGAGAGCGTGGGCTTCGTCCGGGCGGCCAGTCAGGGCGAGCGCATCGACCAACCAGAACGAGCAGAGCAGGAAGGTCCCCTCGTCACCGTTCAGGCCGTCGAGCCCGATGCGGTCGCCGGCGGTCGGGTAGCGCCGTACGAGGCCCTCCGGGGTGGACAGTTGCTGACGTACTGCCTCCACCGTCCCGAGCACTCGGGGATCGTCGGGAGGCAGGAATCCCACCCTGGGGATCAGCAGGAGGGCGGCGTCGACCTCCTGTGATCCGTAGGACTGGGTGAAGGTGTTGCGGACCGGATCGAATCCGCGCGTGCACACCTCCTGGTGGATGGCCTCGCGCAGTTCAATCAGGGCGAACAGGTCGGCGTCCAGGACGGCGGCCTCGACCAGGCGGATGGTCCGGTCGATCGCGGCCCAGGCCATGACCTTGGAGTGCACGAAGTGGCGGCGCTCACCTCGGATCCCCCAGATTCCCTCGTCGGGCGTCTGCCACCGCTCGGCGAGGTGCTCGACCAGCCGTTGGTGCAGGACCGCGGTGTCGCCGCAGCGGGCCACCCCGCTTTGGTGGGCGAGGTACAGGGTCTCGATCACGTAGCCGTACACGTCGAGCTGCAGCTGGTCTACAGCCCCGTTGCCGATCCGGACCGGGCCGGAGTTCTCGTAGCCGGGCAGCCACCGCAGCTCCCGCTCCTGCAGATCCCGCTCTCCGGTGATCCCGTACATGATCTGCAGGTTCTCCGGATCGCCGGCCACGGCCCGCAGCAGCCACCGCCGCCACGCCTCGGCCTCCTGCCTGTACCCCGAACCAAGCAGCGCGCTCAGGGTGGTGGAGGCGTCACGCAGCCAGGTGTAGCGGTAGTCCCAGTTCCGGCGACCGCCGATCTCTTCCGGCAGCGACGTGGTCGGCGCCGCGACGATGCCGCCGCTGGGGGCGTACGTCATCGCCTTCAGGGTGATCAGCGACCGGACGACTGCTTCCCGGTGCGGGCCGTCGTAGGTGCACTGGCTCGTCCAGTCCTCCCATAACGCGAGGGTCGCGACGAGCGCCGCCTCGGGATCCGGAAGCTCCGGCGCGACACCGTGGGAGGGCCCCCAGCTCAGTACGAAGGCGACGCTCTCGCTGGCGGTGACCGTGAAGGAGCTGACGATCGCGCCGTCCTTCTCAACCAGCCCGGTGGACGTGTCCAGCCACAGGGCGTCCCCGCCGCTCTCAGCGATCAAGCGTCCGCCCAGCTCATGGATCCACGGGCTGACCCGGCCGTAGCCGGGGCGGGCGCGCAGAGTGGAAGCCATGGCGATCTGGCCAGCCGTTCCCTCCACGATCCGGATGACCTGCGGTGCCCCGTCGTGCGGCGGCATGAAGTCGGTGACCTTCGCGCTGCCGGAGGGCGTCGTCCACACCGTCTCCAGCACGAGGGACTCGCCGACGTAGCGCCGCTCGGCAGTCGCACCGGCTCCCTCTTCGTACGCAGCGGCCGGGGCTAAGCGCCACGCTCCGTGCTTCTGCGTGCCGAGCAGCGCAGCGAAGGGGGCCGGCGAGTCGAAGCGGGGCAGGCACAGCCAGTCGATCGAGCCGTCGTCGCAGACGTGGGCACTGGTCTGCATGTCGCCGATCAGGCCGTAGTGCTCGATACGCGGAAGGCGTTTCATCGTGTAGATCTCCGTTAGGCCCCGCGAGTCCGGGGAGGGCTTTAGGGCCGTCGAAACGGCCGGCGAACAGCCGGTGAGGCGAGACTCCGGTGGTCACCGGTGAGGCGGCGACTCGCTCCGCGCCGGTGCGGGTTCTTCGTCCGCTGACGGGGAACTGGTTGCGCGATCACCGCGGAGAACCAGCCATGTCGTGGGACCAAGGATCAGGACGATCAGAACCGCCCCGGTGGCGGTCATGTCCGGGGCGCCGACGCGGCCAGGACGAGACAGGCGAAGGCGATCGCGAAGACTGTGCCGCGCAGTAGGTTGATCGGCGGTGTCCGCCAACGCCGTCCCCGCTGCCGCATCGCACGGCCGGTGCCGTGGGCCTCCACGGTCGCCACGAGCTCCTGGGCCGCCTCGGCCAGTTGGACCAGATGCGCCCTGCTGGGCATGTAGCCGTCGGGGACCCCCGCCGAGCCGAGCTGCTGCGCGCGGCGCAGCGCTGGCTCCTCCTTGGGCACCATGACGCCGAGTCGATTGATGTGACCGCGCAGACGCCTCGCGAGGTCTTCAACGTCGGCAGTGGTCTCCGGCAGCGGCGAGTCCTCGTCCAGCACGAGCGCCACTGTCTCGGCCGCGGCCACCGCTTGATTGCGCGGTGAAACCGGCTCGACAGCCATGCGGCCCTTCCTGTTGGACGCGACGTGTTGACAGGCGTCCTGGCGGGGAGCCAGCGAGAGGCGCATGACACAACTCCTGTTCGGATCAGGCCAAGTTGATTGGGGTTCGCCGTGCGGGGGCGGCGGTCGTCGTGCAAAGTGAGTGATCCGGTCGCTACGTTGAGCGAACCGTGAATCCCCGCTGGGGGGTATGCCTGCGCGACCGCCGAGGCCGTCAAAGGCGTCAAAGATCATTTCGGAACCGAGGGGCAGCCCATGGCCCGTGTGCGAAACGTCGCCCTCGCCGCACTTCTGCGCGAAGCGGGCTGGTCTCAGCCGCAAGCAGCCGCAGCGGTCGCCCGGGTAGCCGCGGAGAGCGGGGCGCGTGAGCTGGAGGCCATCTCCCGCTCGCACATCGCCATGTGGGTGCAGGGCACGCAGCCGAGCGGTCGGGCACCTCGTATCCTTCGCGAGACGCTGTCCCGCAGGCTCGGCCGCCGCCTCACCCTGGCCGACCTCGGGCTGGAAAGTGAAGGCACAGGCCAAACCGACAGCGGTTCCGACTGGAGCGTCGATCCTCTGACCGTGCTGGCCGAGCTGGGAAGCGACGACCTCGATATGCACCGACGTAAGCTGCTGGCGACCGCCGCGTACTCGGCCGCCGGCCTGGCCTTGCCCACCGCCTCCTGGTGGGCAGCCGCTCCTGCCGCGGCGGCGAAGCGCCCAGCAGTCTCCTCCCGGCTGGTGACGCAGGCCGACATCGACGACGTCCGCGATCTGACGACCTTCTACTCCGCGCGTGACCAGCAGCGAGGCGGCGCCTCTGGCCGATCGGCCCTCGCCGGCCATCTTCGCGACGAAGCGGTGCCCCTGCTCGGCAGCAGGTTCCGCACGGAGCAGCTTCGTCGCGACACCTACTCGGCCGTGGCGGAGATGGCCTATTTGTCGGGGTGGATGGCTTTCGACGCCTCCGAGCACCGCACCGCCCAGCGCTATCTCACTCTCGCCGCCCGCATAGCGGCCGAAGCGGGCGACGGGCCGCTCGGCGGCCACATCCTGCGCGCCCTCGCGCACCAAGCCGTGGACCTTGGGCACCCCCGCCGCGCCCTCGTCCTGGCCGACGCCTCCATGAACCGCGACCGCTACGGCCAAGCTAGCCACCGTGAGAAAGCCCTGCTCGCGATCGTTCACGCACGTGCCCTCGCAGCCGACGGCGACCGCGCCGGCACTCTCGCGGCCATCAGCCGCGCGGAGCGGGATCTCTCCCGCGCCGACAACAGCGAGGCTCCGAGCCGCGTGAGCTTCTTCCAGGAAGCCTCCCTGGCCCACGAGACAGCCTGCGCCCTGCGCGACATGGGCCAGCCGCTGGACGCGGAGATCCACTTCAAGCGCAGCGTGGCCACCCGCCGCCGCCAGCAGTACGCCCGCACGCACAGCGTGACCCTCGGCTACCTCGGCGCCGTCCAGGTCCAGCAAGGCCGCCTCGACGAGGCATGCGCCACCTGGAACCAAGCACTCGACGCCATGGCCGGCGTCCAGTCCGGCCGTGCCCGCGACGTCATCGTCCGCATCCAGAGCGACCTCTCGCCCGTCCGGCAACGCGGAGGCCGACATGTCACCGAACTGGACCACCGGGCACGGGGCATGCTGCGCACCATAGGCTGACCACAGAGCGGGTTCGCGGCGCTGGCCGGGGGCCGCCGTGCATGCTACGCCGAGGGAGAGGAACGAGCGCCGATGGCGACGTACGAGGTCGAGTCGATCGCAACAGTCGTCGGGGGCCACACCCGCGTTCAGGACGACTACCAGGGCGGGGTCGAATCGATCATTCGGCTCGACGACGCGTACCCCCTCGAAACGCTGCAGGGAATCGGAGAGTTCTCCCACCTGACGGTGACGTGGCGCTTCCACCTGGCGCGACCCGAAGACGTCGAGCTCCACGCACGCAGCCCACGGGGAAACCAGAACTGGCCGCCGACAGGTACGTTCGTCCACCGCAACCACCGGCGCCCCAACCAACTGGCGATCAGCTACCCGCGGTTGCTCAAGGTCGAAGGCCGGGACCTCCTGGTCACCGATCTCGACGCCGTAGACGGAACGCCCGTGATCGACCTGGCACCGTACTTCGAACAGATGGGGCCTCGGGGCCCGATCCATCAGCCCGCATGGCCTGGCGAGATGCTCGAACCGAATTACTGGGCGAAGGCAAGCGAACGGCCCTCGGAGCGCCCTGCGTAACGGGAGTGACTGAGCTGTGCTGCTCGTCGTTTGGCTGGTCGGGGACCAGCTGGAGGTCTGACTCAAGCCGCAGCCCTCGCGTACCGGAACTCACACCACGTTTCCTCGCCGCTGCTCTCCCACGCGTCTGAGATCGCATGGACAAGCCGGATCCCGCGACCGGATTCACCGTCGGGTCCGGCTTCCTTGAGTACAGCGGGGGCAGGGTTGCGGTCGGTTACCGAGACCCGCACCACGTCGACGGTCACCGTGATCCGGAGCACGACTTCGCCCTCACTGTGAACCATGGCGTTGGTGACCAGCTCCGAAACGGCCAGCACGACGAACCCCGCCACCGGCTGCGAAACGCGGCACCGTCGAAGGAACGCCCTGGTTGTCTGCCGCATCTCCCCAGCTTTCGTGGGATCTGGGAGAAAGGCCGCCTGACAGGCATGGGGTGCCGCCGGTATGTCGGCCCGTGCCGATGTGCTGCGTCGGTCCTCCTGGGCCGGCCTCACACACGACGTGCCTGCTGTGGCCGCAGAACTACGGATGCCCCCGCCGGGCGGGGTCGCCTCTTGGAGCCTGGTCATGGGGGCTATCGCACCGCGCGGCGACGCCGTCGACCAGGGGAATCCAGAGGGGGAAAAATCTGTCAAGGGGGGGAACCAGAGGGGGAATTGAGGCCATGATTGGATTCCGCCCACCAACAGAGGTCACACTCATGCCAGATCCGTTCGCCGACCTGCTCCTCCGGCTTCGGCAGGATGCGGGCCGGACGCAGGAGGAGCAGGCAGACGCGATCAACGCTGTCTCCGGCCGGGACACCATGACCCGCCGAGAGATCAGCCGCTATGAGAACTTTGAGAACATTCCTACCAATCACACAATCGGCCATATCGCGGCGGCCTGCGGTGTCCCCTTCGAGGAACTACAGCGGGAGGCTAAGGCTGCCCGCGCTCGGAAGAGAGAGGGGCATGCCAATGCAGGGGAGGATCAGGACGCCGTGAAGCGTCGCACGCTGCTGGGTGGTGCCGCCATCGGCGTGAGCGCGGCTGCCGAGCCCTGGGGGCGCCTGGCCTTCGCCCTCAGTAAGGGGTCCAAGATCGATTCGCCCTCCGCCGTCGCGCTCATCGACCGGGCCGCTGAACTGCATGTCCAGGAACTCAATCTCAGTGCCTGGCGACTACAAAACACGGTCGAGTCGCATCTTGACGCGATCACCGCGGCCCTGCCCCGTGCCGGCGAACACGAACGGGCTCTCACTATCGCCGCCGGAGAAACTGCCGCTCTGGCTGGCTGGGTGGCCTGGGACCTGGGCGAGCACGACAAAGCCGACGCCTATTACAAGGTCACGTCGCAGTGCGCGGCGACCGCCGGGCACCCTCCACTCCGAGCCCTGGCCCTGACCTACACCAGCTACGGCGCCTCGACGCCGAAGGCGAAGTTGGAGTTCCTTTCTCAAGCGGCTAGCGACGTACGAGGTCACGGCAACGCTACTGCTGCCGCCTGGGTCCTCGGCAGGCACGCGGAGGAAGCTGCGGCGGCCGGCGACGAGACGGGGGCACTCCGGGCCTTGGAGCGAGCGCGCTTCGCCTACGACTTCGCGGATCACACCAGCGAGCAGGCGTGGGTCCGGTTCGTGACCCCGTACCGCATGGACTCGTTGGCCCTCTCCGTCTACGGCCAGTTGGGGCGTCCCGAACTCACGTCCACAGCAGATACCGCAGTCGACCGTCTAGGGGACGAACTACCGGACGGGGGCGTGGTGGTTCTCGGCGATCTCGCGTCGGCCCTACTGCGTGGAGGCGACGTCGACCAAGGCGTCTACGTGTCACGCCAATTCGCTACAGCGGCACAGGCCAAGCCCAACACGATGGGCAAGGAGCGCGCAGAGACTATCGCAGCGTCGCTCCCCGACAGAGAGCGAGAACTCGCCGTCTATCTGCGGCAGTTCGCATCCTGAGCCCCCTCCGGCGGTACGCGGCAAACCCGGGACGCGAATGCTGTCGTACGTCCGGCCCGTCGCTCCTCAGCCCTGTGCCGTCTCCTCGACAACCCAGGACAGGTACGCCTCCGACCCGCCGGTCACGGGCAGTGTGATCCATTGGGGGACGTCGTACGGGTGCCTCTCGTGCAGCCACGCTTCCAGCGCCGGTAGACGGTCCGTCGTAGTCATGTACGAGATCCGCCACTCCTGCGCCGCCTCGACCTTCCCCTTCCACCAGTAGAAGGCGGTGATCGGCGCATCGATGTGAACGCCCGCTGCCAGCTTGCTCTCGACCGCGCCCTGGGCCAGTGCCTTCGCCTGATCCTCGTCGTCGCTGGTCGTCTGCGCAATCACAATATCGTTGGCCATGCAACTACCTCTCCAGCTCGGGTACCGCGACCCTACCCAGCCGTTCAGGGCACACCGAAAGCCGGTCGCCGGTGACGGCCGTGAAGGTGAGTGGAGCTCGACCACGACGTGGATCAGTCAGACGGCAGCGTGTCAATCGGGGTTGCGCGTCGCTTCGGCACTGCGGTGGCAGGTCCACTCATCAACGAGGTGGTGCGGCTGCATGATGCAGGCGTCGGCGCATTCCTTGCGCCTCCATAAGTCCACGACGGGAGGACTTCATGCAGGCGGTCGGCGGGCATTCGCTCACGGCAGACGAGAAATAGGACGACAGGACTGGAAACCTCCGCCGGGACCATGTCAACGTACAACGTCCCCGAAAACACCAGGCCAGGTTGCGCAGATACTCCACTGCGGCCCGGGTTGCGAAATATCTCGGAATCCTGCACAGCGTGTGACTGCCTTGCTGGCATGGCCCCTACTTGGGAGGTTCGCCTGTCTGACCCCGCTATTCGATCCGCTCACTTCACGTCACCCGCTCTCTTTGCCCTCGGCGCACTGAACGCCTGGTACGGCCAGGCGGCGGGCGACTATGGCGCCGTCTCCACCGGGCTGTGCGTACGCACTGCCGGCCCCTTCGGCGAGGACTTGCTGCAATGCGGCTACCGCCGCGATAGGGCAGTCCTCGCACATGCTGCGGTGCACCCGGAGCTGCAACTCGGCATGTGGCCCCGTGCCATCGGGGTTCCTGAGCGTTTCGTGGTGGGGAAACTCGGGGGCGTGACTGGCAGCGCGGGACAAGCCTCTAGCGGAGCGCGAGCGCAACATAGGCCACGATCGCCGGTTAGCCAAACCGTTGATCGTGGTGACTATTACTTCCATGCCTGCACGATCGCTGCTCCTTCCATCTGCCGCACCCGCTCCTGCTGGCGCCGCACGCGCCGCATTCTTCAACGTCAAGGATGCCGCCGAGTATCTCGGCCTTTCACCGCACACGCTCTACGTCTGGCGGCACCGGCGGCAGGGGCCGCCGAGCTTCCGCATGGGTCCTCGCGGTCGCGTCATGTACCGCCGAGAAGCCGTCGACGCCTGGATCCGTGAACAGGAGCAGGCCGACTCCCGCTCCAACGCCGTCCTGAGCCCGCTGAGCGCCACTCCTCAGCAACGGCCCAGCCGAATCCCCAACGCCTGACGCTCCCACGCCTCAGAGCGCCCCCCTCGACAAGGAGTATCACCTGGCCGGCTACATCGAAGATCGTTGGATCAAGAAGAAGAAGGACCCGATAACCGGGCAGAGGGAAAGAACCGCTCGCTACGGCAAGGGGAAGCGGTACAAGGTCGCCGGTATCCCCGGAGTCCGGGATCGCTCCTTCGACACGTTGGAGGACGCCAAGGCGTGGCTTCGTCGAGCAGCCACGGACGAAGAGCGGGGCGAGTTTGTGGACCCGCGCGACGGATCCATAACACTTGCCGACTACATCGCGATGCACTGGGCGCCGGGCAGGGGCGGAGTTCCGAAGACCCAAGACAACCAGGAGCGGAGAGCGCGCCTTCACATCATTCCGCACCTGGGTCAATTCCCCCTCAGGAACATCACGGCGGCGGATCTGCGCGCTTACATAGCCAAGTTGCAGTCAACCGTCTCCTCGGTCGACTACCAGCGCGGCATTCTGTCCGAGCTCTCCTCCATTCTGGAAGCGGCTGTTGACGACAAGCGGCTGGCCAGGAACCCGATGCACGCGAAGTCCGTGCGGTGGCCGAAGGCGCCGCAAGAGCGACGCGACGCGTGGCGATTGGAGACGGCGCTGCGAGTTCGCGACGTCATCAGTCCACGAAACCGGATAGCCGTCGTAGTTGGCCTGGGATGCGGGCTCCGTCAGGGCGAGGTGTTTGGGCTGAGCCCGGAGGACATCGACTACGCGCGAGGCGTCCTGCACGTCCGCCGCCAAATCCAGGTGATCCGTGGAAGGTTGTACTTCGCACTGCCGAAAGGGAAGAAGACACGTACCGTCGACATGCCCACCGCAGTGGCCGAGGAGTTGAAGCGTCATGTCGAAGCGTTCCCACCGGTGGAAGTGGAGCTTCCGTGGGGGAAGCCGGAGGGTCAGGCGAGGAAGTTCTCGCTGCTGCTCACCACACGATTCGGCAACGCCATCGCGGTGAACACGTGGAACACCTACACCTGGAAGCCCGCGCTGGCAGAGGCCGGCATCATCCCACCGCGCGCCGAGAGAGCGAAACCCTGGCAGTGGGCGGCGGCCCCGAAGGACGGCTTCCATGTGCTGCGGCACACCTATGCCTCGCTCATGCTGGAGGCTGGAGAGTCCGTCGTGACCTTGGCACGGTGGCTCGGGCACTCCTCGCCCGCGATCACCCTCGGTTACTATGCTCACTTCATGCCGGAGGCCGGAAGCAAGGGGCGCATCGCCATCGACGGACTGCTGGGGGAGCGGGGAGATCGGGATGCCAGCCGAAACTCCCCAGATTCTCCCCAGGCCCGTTGACGGGTGATTCCCGCTGTTACGCCCCTCCAGGGTTGACCGTGGATTGCAAGGCTGTAGAGATGGGTGGCCTGGGAATATGCTGAATGAGGTCACCGCGACCCGCTACGTCACACCCCTACGTGAAGGCGGGTCGCTCCCGGGCATCGTCGAGGCCGACGATCTCGGTACGTACGTCATGAAGTTCACCGGGGCAGGACAGGGACGCAAGACCCTGGTCGCCGAGGTCATCTGCGGACAGCTGGGTCGCCGGCTGGGGCTGCGGGTCCCGGAGCTCGTCCAGATCCAGCTCGACCCCGTCATCGGGCTCTCCGAGCCGGACCAGGAAGTGCAGGAGCTGCTCAAGGCCAGCGGTGGGCTGAACCTGGGGATGGATTTCCTGCCCGGCTCCCTCGGCTTCGATCCGCTCGCGTACGAAGTGAGTCCGGCGGAGGCGGGCCGGGTCATCTGGTTCGACGCGCTCATCAACAATGTCGACCGGTCCTGGCGCAACCCCAACATGCTTGTCTGGCACGGCGACCTGTGGCTGATCGACCACGGCGCCACCATGATCTGGCACCACAACTGGCCGGGTGCCCAGGCCTCCGTGGCCAAGCCCTACGACGCCTCCGACCATGCCCTCGCGCCCTTCCGGCCCGACATCGCCACGGCTGCCGCCGAGCTTGCTCCGCTGGTCACCGAAGAGCTGCTGACCGAGGTCACGGCGGACGTCCCGGACGAGTGGCTGGTCGACGAGCCGGGCTTCGACTCCACCGACGCCGTGCGAAGCGCCTATGTGGAGGCCCTGCTGCCGCGCGCGGCCACCATCCATGACCGGATCACTCTGAGCGCCCCGTCCAGGCCCCGGCCCTCCCAGGCACCCGGCTGGCTGGCCGAGCACCTCACGCCCTGGCCGCACCCGACCAAGAAGAGCAAGAAGGGCGACGTCCGGTGACCGAGCGCGATGTCTTCGAGTACGCGCTGCTGCGCGTCGTACCCCGCGTCGAGCGGGGCGAGTGCTTCAACGCGGGCGTGGTGGTGTACTGCCGCGCCAAGTCCTACGTGGCCGCCCGCACCCACCTCGACGAGAGCAAGCTCAGGGCGCTCGACCCGCAGGCCGATGTCCTGGGCGTACGGGCCGCGCTGCACGCCGTCGAGGGCGTCTGCCGGGGCGGCGAGGACGCCGGCCAGGCCGCGCGCGACGACGCCGGGCGGCGCTTTCGCTGGCTGATCGCCCCGCGCTCGACGGTAGTCCAGCCCGGCCCCGTACACACCGGACTCACGGCCGACCCGGAGGCCGAGGTCGAGCGGCTGCTGGATGTGCTGGTGCGATGAGCGCCCCGGAGGTGAACCGGGCCCTGGAAAGAGGGGGGCACGTTGACACCGGGTGCCAGGGCTTCTAGCGTCTCGTCCACGGAAGGTACTAAGCGGTCGCTCATCCATCTGGGCCGTGCCGGGCGGCCGCTTCCAACGGGATCCAAGGGCGAGGAGAACCAACCATGTCCACCACCGAGCAGCGCGTCGCGATCGTGACGGGAGCGGCGCGAGGCATTGGCGCCGCCACCGCCGTACGCCTGGCGGCCGAGGGCCGTGCCGTCGCCGTACTCGACCTCGACGAGGCGGCCTGCAAGGACACCGTCGAGAAGATCACCTCGGCCGGCGGGAAGGCCATCGCCGTCGGCTGTGACGTCTCGGACTCCACCCAGGTCGAGGCCGCTGTGGCGCGCGTCGCCGCCGAGCTCGGCGCGCCGACGATCCTCGTCAACAACGCGGGCGTGCTCCGCGACAACCTGCTGTTCAAGATGAGCGAGTCCGACTGGGACACCGTGGTGAACGTGCACCTCAAGGGCGCGTTCCTGATGGCCAAGGCCTGCCAGAAGCACATGGTGGACGCGGGCTTCGGGCGGATCGTCTCGCTGTCGTCCAGCTCGGCCCTGGGCAACCGCGGCCAGGCCAACTACTCCGCGGTCAAGGCCGGCCTGCAGGGCTTCACGAAGACCCTCGCCAAGGAGCTCGGCAAGTTCGGCATCACCGCCAACGCCGTCGCGCCCGGCTTCATCGTCACGGAGATGACGGCCCAGACGGCCGCGCGCGTCGGCATGGGCTTCGAGGAGTTCCAGGCCGCGGCCGCCACGCAGATCCCGGTGCAGCGGGTCGGCAGGCCGGAGGACGTTGCCAACGCGATCGCCTTCTTCGCGGGCGACGATGCGGGCTTCGTCTCCGGCCAGGTCATGTACGTGGCCGGCGGCCCGCTCAACTGAACCGGAGGTGACTGACATGACCGCTCAGGAGCAGGAACTTCCCCCGCTGTCCGGAAAGGTCGCCCTGGTCACGGGCGCCAGCCGGGGCATCGGCTACGGCATCGCGGAGGCGCTCGTCGCGCGCGGCGACCGGGTGTGCATCACCGGCCGCGGCGAGGATGCCCTCAAAGAGGCCGTCGAGAAGCTCGGCGGGGACCGTGTGATCGCCGTCGCGGGCAAGGCCCATGACGAGGCGCACCAGGCGGTTGCCGTGGAGCGCACCATGGAGGCGTTCGGCCGCGTCGACTTCCTCGTCAACAACGCCGGCACGAACCCGGTCTTCGCCCCCATCGCGGAGCTCGACCTCAACGTGGCCCGCAAGGTCTTCGAGACCAATGTGATCTCCGCGCTCGGCTTCGCCCAGCAGACCTGGAAGGCCTGGCAGAAGGAGAACGGCGGTGCGATCGTGAACATCGCGTCGGTCGCCGGTATCTCCGCATCCCCCTTCATCGGGGCGTACGGCATGAGCAAGGCGGCGATGGTCAATCTGACCCTCCAGCTGGCGCACGAATTCGCCCCGGCCGTCAGGGTCAATGCCATCGCCCCCGCCGTGATCAAGACGAAGTTCGCGGAAGCGCTGTACGAGGGCCGGGAGGCCGAAGCGGCGGCGGCCTATCCGCTGGCCCGGCTCGGTGTTCCGGCGGACATCGGAGGAGCGGCCGCGTTTCTCACGTCCGACCAGTCGGATTGGATCACGGGACAGACGCTCGTGGTCGATGGCGGTATTTTCCTGAATGCCGGAGTTCACTGAACCGGTTTATGCCTGAATGACCAGGGATTAACTTAAGTGCCCCGCCGGACC
>NZ_JBSGZO010000018.1:0-46505 GCF_053611045.1 Streptomyces sp. NPDC054841
CCCTTGCGGAGATGGGGCCCTCGGTCATGTCACAGACGTCAGACCGTACGGAACGCCAGCACCACGTTGTGGCCGCCGAAGCCGAACGAGTTGTTGATCGCCGCGATCGTGCCCTCGGGCAGCGTGCGCGGTTCGCCGCGGACGACGTCCGCCTCGACCTCGGCGTCGAGGTCGTCGATGTTGATGGTCGGCGGGGCAATGCGGTGGTGCAGCGCCAGGACCGTCGCGACGGTCTCGATGCCGCCCGCGCCGCCCAGCAGATGACCTGTCATCGACTTCGTGGCGGAGATCGCCACATGGTCGAGATCGTCGCCCAGCACCTTGCGCAGCGCCTTGATCTCCGCGATGTCGCCCTGCGGCGTCGAGGTCGCGTGCGCGTTGAGGTGGACCACCTCGGACGGCTTCAGACCCGTGTTGTCCAGCAGGTTCTGCATCGCCGCGGCGACACCGCGACCCGTCGGCTCCGGCTGCGCGATGTGGTGGCTGTCCGCGGACAGGCCCTGGCCCAGGACCTCGCAGTACACCCTCGCGCCACGCGCCGCGGCGTGCTCGGCCGACTCCAGGACGACCACACCCGCACCCTCGCCGAGGACGAAGCCGTCCCGGGCCTTGTCGTACGGACGAGACGCCTTCTCGGGCTCGTCGTTGTTCTTGGACATCGCCATCATGTTGGCGAACGCCGCGATCGGCAGCGGATGGATCGCCGCCTCGGTGCCGCCCGCGACCACGACATCGGCGCGGCCGGTACGGATCATCTCGACGGCGTAGCCGATCGCCTCGGCGCCGGACGCACACGCGGAGACCGGAGTGTGCACGCCCGCCCGGGCGTTCACCTCCAGACCGACGTTCGCGGAGGGGCCGTTGGGCATGAGCATGGGCACGGTGTGCGGGGAGACACGGCGTACGCCCTTCTCCTTCAGCACGTCGTACTGGTCGAGCAGCGTGGTCACACCGCCGATGCCGGAGGCGATGACCGCGCCGAGTCGCTCGGGGACGATCTTCTCGTCCTCGCCGGCGGGGGCCTTGTAGCCGGCGTCGGCCCACGCCTCACGCGCGGCGATGAGCGCGAACTGGGCCGAGCGGTCCAGCTTGCGGGCGAGCGGCCGGGGCAGGACCTCACCCGGGTCCACCGCCGCCGGAGCGGCGATGCGGACGGGCAGCTCGGCGAAGCGTTCGCCCTCGAGGGGCCGGACGCCGGAGCGTCCCGCGATCAGACCTTCCCAGGTCGATGCGGTGTCGCCACCCAGCGGTGTGGTTGCGCCGATACCGGTGACGACCACGGTGCGATTGGTCGGGCTCACAGGAATTCTTTCTCCACGGTCTATGAGGGTTCGTGAATCAGCGGCGCCACCGCTGGGTGGCGTACCTGATCGGCCTGGATCAGGCCTGGTGCTTCAGGATGTAGTCGGCGGCGTCGCCGACCGTCTTGAGGTTCTTGACGTCCTCGTCCGGGATCTTGACGTCGAAGCGCTCTTCGGCGGCGACGACGACCTCGACCATGGACAGCGAGTCGACGTCCAGGTCGTCGGTGAAGGACTTGTCCAGCTGGACGTCCTCTGCCGGGATACCGGCGATCTCGTTGACGATGTCCGCGAGACCTTCGACGATCTCTTCCTGCGTGGCGGCCATGTGGCGCTCCTTCGATGTGTAGCTGAGGGTTGATCTGGGCGTCGCCCGGAGAACCGGAAGACCGGAAGATCCGGATGCTGCCTAGGGGAGGGTAACGACCGTAGCGGCGTAGACGAGCCCCGCCCCGAAGCCGATGACGAGCGCGGTGTCGCCGCTCTTCGCCTGCCCGGTCGCCAGAAGCCGCTCCATCGCGAGCGGAATCGAGGCGGCCGAGGTGTTGCCGGTGGTCTCCACGTCACGGGCGACCGTGACGTGCTCCGGCAGCTTCAGAGTCTTCACCATCGAGTCGATGATCCGCATGTTCGCCTGGTGCGGAATGAAGACGTCCAGGTCGTCGGCGGTGATCCCGGCCGCGTCCAGCGCCTGCTGGGCGACCTTCGCCATCTCGAAGACGGCCCAGCGGAACACCGCCTGGCCCTCCTGCGTGATGGCGGGGAACCGCTCGACGGTGCCGTCGCGGTAGTCCGTCCACGGCACGGTCTGCTTGATGGTCTCCGACTTGTCGCCCTCGGAGCCCCAGACGGTCGGACCGATCGCCGGCTCCTTCGCAGGGCCGACGATGACCGCGCCCGCACCGTCACCGAACAGGAAGGCCGTCGCACGGTCCTCCAGATCGGTCAGGTCGCTGAGCCGCTCGACGCCGATGACGAGCACGTACTCCGCGGAACCCTCCACGACCATGCCCTTGGCCAGGGTCAGGCCGTAGCCGAAGCCCGCGCAGCCCGCGGAGATGTCGAACGCGGCCGGCTTGACCGCGCCGATCTTGTCCGCGATCTCGGTCGCGACGGCCGGGGTCTGCTTGAAGTGCGACACGGTGGAGACGATGACGCCGCCGATCTGCTCCGGCGTGAGCCCGGCGTCGGCGATCGCCTTGCCCGCCGCCTCGACCGACATCGCGGTCACGGTCTCCTCGTCGGAGGCCCAGTGGCGGGTGGAGATGCCCGAGCGGGAGCGGATCCACTCGTCGGAGGAGTCGATCGTCTCGAGGATCACCTCGTTCGGCACGACCCGGGTGGGGCGGTAGCCGCCGACACCCATGATCCGTGCGTACGGGGCGCCCTGGCTGGGCTTGATCTTCGGCATGCGCTACGGCTCCTTCGTCAGGCTGAGTGCTCGGCGACGAGCGTGCGGGCCGCGTCGAGGTCTTCGGGGGTCTTGAGCGCGAGCGTCTTGACGCCCGGCAGCGCCCGCTTGGCGAGACCGGTCAGGGTGCCGCCCGGGCACACCTCCAGCAGCGCGGTCACGCCCAGCTCCTTGAACGTCTCCATGCACAGGTCCCAGCGGACCGGGTTGGCGACCTGGCCGACCAGCCGGGAGATTACCTCGTCACCGGCGGCGACGGTCCGGCCGTCCTTGTTGGAGACGTACGGCAGCTTCGGGTCCGCGACGGTCAGGGTCTTCGCGGCCTCTTCGAGCGCGTCGACCGCGGGCGCCATGTGGTGCGTGTGGAACGCGCCGGCCACCTTCAGGGCCACGACACGCCGAACGCCCTCGGGCATGTCGGACTCCAGCGCGGCGAGCTGCTCCATCGTGCCGGCGGCGACGATCTGGCCCGCGCCGTTGACGTTCGCCGGGGTCAGACCGAGCTTCTCCAGGTGCGCGACGGAGACGTCCGGGTCACCGCCGAGCAGCGCCGACATACCGGTCTTCGTGATCGCGGCGGCCTCGGCCATCGCGAGTCCTCGTGTCCGTACGAAGCCGAGCGCGGCGGTGTCGTCGAGGACACCCGCGAACGCGGCGGCCGTGATCTCACCGACGCTGTGGCCCGCGACGGCACCGGGCGCGATGTCACCCAGCGCGGAAGCGGACAGCAGACCCGCCGCGACGAGCAGCGGCTGCGCCACGGAGGTGTCGCGGATCTCGTCCGCGTCGGCCTTGGTGCCGTAGTGGGCGAGGTCGAGCCCGATGGCGTCGGACCAGGCCGCGATGCGGTCGGAGGCGCCGGGGAGTTCGAGCCAGGGAGTCAGGAAGCCGGGCGTCTGAGCGCCTTGGCCGGGAGCGACGAGTACGAGCACCCTCACACTCTCTCTTGTGGATGGTCCCGGCCGCCCGTGAGGACAGGGACCAAGAACCGTCAGGGGAATTGTTGGTGTCCGACAAAATCCTAGGACTGCTGATCGCCGTCTACCAGACGCCCGAGGATGAGTGCGATCCGCAGAGTGAACGCGGAGCGGACATCGGAGGGTGACCAGCCGGTGACGTCGGTCACACGTCGGAGCCGGTAGCGGACGGTGTTGGGATGGACGAAGAGCATCCGGGCGGCGCCTTCGAGACTGCTCGCCTGCTCCAGATAGACACTGAGGGTTTCCAGGAGCGCCGAGCCCGCTTCTTCCAGCGGTCTGTAGATCTCCTCCACCAACTGCTCGCGCGCGGACGGGTCGCCCGCGATGGCGCGCTCCGGCAGCAAATCGTCCGCCAGAACCGGCCGCGGGGCGTCCTGCCAGGCAGAGCACGCCTTCAGCCCGGCGGCCGCGGCCTGCGCCGACCTCGTCGCGGCGAGCAGATCCGCCACGACGGGGCCCGCGACCACGGGGCCGGCCGCGTACGGGCCGATCAGCGCCTTGGCGACATGCAGCGGATTGTCGCTGCCGCCCGCGATGACGACGAGCCGGTCGCCGAGCACTCCGGTCAGCACCTGCAGCTTGGCGTGGCGCGCGGCGCGGCGGATCGCCTCGACCGTCAGCTCGCTGTCCCCGTCGGGCGCCGTGCCCAGCACCACGCACACATGCTCGGGCGAGTTCCAGCCCAGCGCGGCGGCCCTGCTGACGGCGCCCTCGTCGGCCTCGCCGGACAGCACCGCGTTCACGACGAGCGACTCCAGCCGCGCGTCCCAGGCGCCGCGCGCCTCGGCGGCCTGCGCGTACACCTGGGCGGTCGCGAAAGCGATCTCCCGTGCGTACACGAGCAGTGCCTCGCGCAGCACCGACTCGTCGCCGGGCGCGGCGACCTCCTCGATCGCCGCCTCCATGACCTCGATGGTGGTCCGCACCATCTCCACGGTCTGGCGCAGCGTGATCGCACGGGTCAGCTCGCGCGGAGCCGTGCCGAAGACGTCGGTGGAGATCGCCTGAGGAGTCTCGGGGTGCCGGAACCACTCCGTGAACGCGGCGATACCCGCCTGGGCGACCAGGCCGATCCACGACCGGTTCTCCGGTGGCATCGCTCGGTACCACGGCAGCGTCTCGTCCATGCGGGCGATGGCGTTCGCGGCCAGCCGTCCTGAGGACTGCTCCAGACGCTTCAGGGTCGCGGAGTGCGGGTGGGCGGCGTTCGCGGGCAGAGCGGGTTCGGGATGGGGCACGGGGACAAGAGTGCCTTATCGGGACGCCCGGGCGGAGCGGCGGGGTGCGGGGTGCTGCGTCGGGTCCTTGGCCGGGGTGCTGCGTCGGGTCCGGCTGGGGCGCTGCGTCGGCTCCGGCCGGGGCGCTGTGTCGGGTTCCCGGTAGCTCGGGGCGTCTCGTGTGTGTTCATCCGCAATCTCCCTTCGGGGCTTCGCCCGGGACCCCCGGACGGGCTCGGAACGTGCCCGGTACCGCGGGGTGGGCCGGGGTGTCCGTCCTCAAACGCCGGACGGGCTTGATTCGCACCCGGCACCGGCGGGAGGGCCAGGGGCAGAGCCCCGGTTCGGGACAGGGCGGGGTGGGGAAGCGACCCCTGTGCGGCTCCGGCGCGTGGGCCCGCCGCAGGCGTCCACGGGCGCGGGCCGCGCCGGGCCGGACCGGTCACGCGACCCCCGCGCGGGCTCTACCGTGGAGCCCGTGATTTCCGTATGGCGCGCCGGTGGGCGCTACCTCGGCGGCGACGCGCCCGCCGGTATCGAGTCGCTGCACGCCTTCTCGTTCGGACAGTTCTACGATCCGGACAATCTGCGCTTCGGGGCGATCCTCGCCTGCAACGAGGAGCGGCTCGCCCCCGGCGCCGGGTTCGACGAGCACCCGCACAGCCACACCGAGATCGTGACCTGGGTGGTGGAGGGCGAACTGACGCACCGGGACACGACGGGCTACGCCACCGTCGTACGGCCCGGCGATGTGCAGCGGCTCAGCTCGGCGGGCGGAGTGCGGCACTCCGAGCGCAACGACGGCGACGTGCCCCTGACGTTCGTGCAGATGTGGCTCGCGCCGAAGGATCCCGGCGGTGAGCCGTCGTACGAGATCGTGCACGGCATCGCCGACTCCACGCCGTACGCGCTGCCGGAGGCCGGGGCGATGCTGCACGTACGGCGCCTCGCGGCGGACGAGCGGACCGCCGTGCCGGACGCGCCCTTCGTGTACCTGCATGTCGTACGCGGTGTGGTGCGGCTGGCGGGCGACGACCTCGGGCCGGGGGACGCGGCGCGGATCACGGACGCCGACGGGCTCGAACTCGCCGCCGTCGTGGCCGCGGAGGTACTGATGTGGGAGCTGAGCGGGTGAGAATCCGCGCCCTTGCTGGACGCGAGTCCCGGCGGGCGCGGGCCCGGGAGCGGGTATGGCGCCTCAGTCCTGCCAGTAGAAGAGCAGCGTCCCGACATCGAGCGGACCGCGGCTGCCGAAGTGGTAGACGCAGAGGTCGGTGACCCGGATCGAGCCGGTCGCGTGGTCGATCCACCGGAAGCCGGCCGATTCGAGGGCCCGGCGGGCGACGGGGTCGTCGTCATCGTCGGTGGCGAAAGGGCCGAGGCTGCTGACGTAGAGCTTCGTGTCGCCGTACGGGATCACGTAGTACGTGCCGTCGCCCTGCTGATTGTCGTCGCCGCTGGAGACCGGGGTACCGGGAGCAAGGCCCGCAGTCGTCAGCGCGGACGTCGCCCGGTGGAGCCGGTCGCCCATGTCGGGAGCCATGGGCGGGTCGGTGCACAGGGCCTCGATGCGCCAGCGAGGGTCGCTCTGCCGCTGGCAGTGGGGCGCGTACTCGTGCACGATCGCGGCCCGCAGTTCGTCGTCCAGGCCGGCGACCTCGACCCGGGGCCGCTCGAGGGTGTCGTAGATGGCCCGCGTTTCGGTGGTGTCCTCGGTGAGGCGGTAGAGGGCGTACGCGGCCCACAGCTTCGCCTCGGTCGTCGCGGCCGCCTCGCCGATGTAGGCGCGCAGTCGGTCCGGGTCGTCCGCGAGGGACTGGGCGAGGTGGGCGACCGTCCGGTCGGGGTCGGCGAGTGCGTCGGTGACGTCCTCGTCGTTCCGGGCCCGCATCCGGATCCGGAACATCCGGTCCTCGGGCCGCGCGTCGCCGAGACCGGCCAGGACCGCGTCGAGCCCGTGCTGGGCGACCAGCGCGTCCAGCCCGGTCCGACCTGTGTCTCGTGCCCTGGCCCAGGGGTCGGCCGCCAGCGTCACCAGTGCTTCGACAGCCGAGAGGTCACCGAGCCGGCCGCGCGCCAGCAGGAATGCCTCGGGCATGCCGAACGACCTCTCGTGCTGCCTGTCCTCGTGCCGGAGCCAGGGCAGCAGTTCCGTGCGGTCCGCCACGACCTCCAGCAGCGCCTGGCGTACCTCGCCGGTGTCGTCGGGGTCGCACACCCGCGCGATCAGCTCGGGCACGCGCGCCTCCGGCACCCGCCCGTCCAACGCGAGTGCGCAGGGCCTGCGACGCCACCACGGATGCGCCGGATCGGCCACGTACCGCGCGAGCGCGTCCGCGTCGAACGCGCGCAGACCGGCTGCGTGCTCGAGCCGGGCGCTCGGGATCAGCGCCTCGATCTCCCGCATCGCCGAACGCCGTCTAGCGGAGTCCGTCCACGAACGCCTGCCAGGCGTCCGCCCCGACGACCAGGACCGGGCCGGCGGGGTTCTTGCTGTCGCGGATGGGGACGGAGCCGCAGGAGCCGTCGGCCACCTCGACGCAGTCGCCGCCGGTGTTTCCGCTGTACGACGATTTGCGCCAAGCCGCGCCGCCGGTCACGGTGCATTCGACGCAGTCGCCGCCGGTGCTTCCGCTGTAACTCGACTTACGCCACCGCGCGTTCTTCAGGTCGGGACCGGTCGCCATGGCGTTCCTCCATCACGCGGGTGATCAGTGCCGCCGAATCCTCCACGGAGAGGGCGGCGGCCTGCAAGTGAGCGTAACGGCGTGCGGCTTCCCTGATGGATTCGGGGTCGGCCGTCATATGGCCGGAAACGAGGTCCTCGGTGTAGATGATGTCCGGGTCATCGTCGAAGCGGAGGAGGTTGAACGACCCATCAAGACTGGCGTGTTCACCGGCCGCGAAGGGCAGCACCTGGATGCGCATCCAGCGGTGCCCGACGAACTCCAACAAGCGGGCGAGCTGCCTCCGCATGACCTCGTGGCCACCGATCGGCCGGTGCAGCACCGCCTCGTCGAGGATCGCCCAGGCCAGCGGCGGCCGTTCCCGTTCCAGGATGCGCTGGCGCTCCATGCGAGCCGCCACGAGGCCGTCCAGGTCGTCCGGCATACCGGTGGCCAGCACCGCCCGCGCGTACTCCTCGGTCTGGAGCAGCCCGTACACCAACTGCGCCTGGTACGTGGAGATGTACGCGGCGCGGGCCTCCATCTCCGCGTACGGCTGGAACCAGCTCGGCAGCTGGCTGCGCAGGACCAGGCCGACCAGCCGCGAGAACACGCAGTCCGTGCCGAGTGCCGCGTCCACCCGCTCGGAGAAGTCGCGGGTGGGAACCTTCTTCGTGGTCTCGATCTGACCGACCAGAGAACCCGTGCAGAAGACGACGCCGCCCAACTGGCCCTGCGTCAGGCCGTGGGCCTCTCTCTGGCGGCGGAGTTCCCAGCCGTAGTAGTCCAACGGGGAAGCGCTGGGGTCGAGTGACTGGACATTGACCACGGACGGCACCTCCGGCCTGCAACGCCTCGCGGCGTTCGTTTAGGTACGTAGCCGAGCGTAATCAGACCATCGCACGCTGGTGGCATGAATCACACAACTGGTCCACAGGCGGCGGACGTCCAGGCGGGATACCGTGCCGACTTCGCCATGGACGCCTGCGCCTGGACCTCGCCGGCCGGCACATGCGCGAGGTGGCCGAGGCGGCAGAGCTGCATCCCAACGGGCCGGTTCCACCAGCGCTTTGGCCAAATGTGCGTTGCTATCGCAATCAACGGGTTGATACAGATGAAGATCCGTTGTCGGTGGCGCAGGCCATACTGGGCACGGTCAACGGGGCCTATTGACCAGGGGATTGACGGGGGTTGGCGTGACGGGGTGGGACATTGCGCCCGCGGGGGTGCAGTCGGTGATTTCGCAGGTGAGAGAGTCGGCTGACGGCATGAACGCCGGGATCAAGCTGTACGGGGCGGGCGTTCAGGGGGCGATGGAGTCGGCGGGCACGCTGGCGTTCGGCGGCGAGGGCGCCGGAAGCGGCGGGGTTGCCGGGCTGGTCGCAGTTGCGCTGGGGGAGTTCGTCGCGGGGACCGAGACCGACGTGGCGTTCCTGCCGCTGCGTGCCAGTAACTCGGCGAACGGTGCCATCGAGGCGACCAATGCGTATATCGCGGGGAGTCTGGAGCAGGCGTGGAACGCCCAGCGTCAGGCGTCGCTGGCGTCTGACGTGACGGCGTTTCTCGAGGCTGCCCGAAAGAAAGCGGGCGAGAGGTGATCAGCCCGGAGAAGATACCCACCTTCACCGGCGACCTGGCCGAGCTGGGGCGGGAGATCATCGCGCTGCGGCAGGCGGCGAAGGCGGTTCGGGAGCACGGCAGCGACGTCCACACGCGCTTCCAGCACCTGGACGCCTCGTACAAGGCTCCCGAGGCTGGGCAGCTGTTTGCCACCACGCAGGCCGTGCAGGACACCTCCGGCACCTTCGCCGACCGGCTGGAGACGGTGGCCGGGGCGCTGGAGACGTACGCGGTCGAGGTCGTCGAGATCGTCAAGCAGCTGGAGATGCTGCGCTGGCAGGCCACGGTGTTCGTGCAGTCGGTCAAGGACCACGACGGTCCGCTTGAGAACTGGCGGAAGGACGAGGCGAAGGTCGCCGAGCACCAGGGGATCTGGGACGGGGTGAACGCGGCGATCGCCGCGTTCCAGCAGGCCGAGGTGACCTGCGCCGACAAGATCACTGTCCTGGTGGACGGCACCCAGTGGCACATCAACGACGGCAGCCCCAAGCAGGAGAACGCCTACGGTTTCAGCGCCGAGCAGCTGGCCCAGGCCGATTCCCTTCCGTGGGGCAGCCCGGAGCACCACGAGATCCTGCCGTTCGGGATCGACTACCACCTGGAGCAGGCCGGCATCAGCCTGGTTGACAACGCCGTCGGCTCGGTCGAGGGATTGATCGACCTCTTCAGCCCGGGCGAGGAAGGCGGTGCCGCCCGCGAGGGACTCGTCCGGGTGATCGTCGGGGCTGAGGGCTATCTCCTCGACCCGCGCGGCGACCGGAAGGACCTCTCGCCGTTCATGAAGAAGTTCATGGACGACAGCAAGCCGTACGCCAAGGAGTTCGGTAAGTCGTTCGTGGGCTGGGACGACTGGTCCACCAACCCTGGCAAGGCAGTTGGCACGGTCATCTTCAACGGCCTGACCCTGGGCGCCGGTCCGTTGGGCGCGGCCTCGAAGGCCGGCTCGGCGGCCGGGAAGGCGGGTACGGCTTCCCGCGTGGCAGGCGGCCTGGCCAAGGTCGGCGAGGTCCTGGACCCGATCGGCGCGGCAGCGAAGACGGTCGGTGTCGCCGCGCGCGCCCTGCCCCGGGTCGCCGACCTCACCGCGGGGGTCCGCGCTGCCACCGACGCCACCGCGGCCGCGAACGCCACGCACAGCTTCATCGAATACCCCGACGGCTCCCAACTCCGCGTATCGGACGGCGAATTCATCCCCGGCAAGAAGGGCGTCCCGGACACCACGCCGGCCCCCCACGAACCTGCCGCTGCCGACCGCGCGCCGTCGATCGAGTCCCCCCGTCGGCACGAACTGGTCGGCGCGGGCGCCCGCGCACCCGAAGCCACGGGGCACGCGGGGGAGCACCTGTCGCCAAGTGCCAGCCACGACGGTGCTGGCGTGGGTGGAACCGGTGCGTCGCACGATCCTGGTGAGTTGCCAGGTAAGGGGGGAGCACATGGCGACGCGCACCCCGGAACTGAGGTGGAACACACCGGTCCTGGGCAGCATCCCGGGGCGGGAGGTACATCGAATGGGGGTGGTGGCGATGGCCCCGACTCATCTGCAGCCGCCGGGGTGTCGGGTGACGAGCCAGATCGTTTGGCCGTCGCGACTGATCGCAACATAGATCTGGATCAGCTAAGGGCTGTCCCGTAATCCCCGGCGGGCGCACGACGACAGCTACGGCACCTCGCTGCGTTGTCGGATCGCCCGAATACGCCCAGTATGAGGACGACCCTCCGCCTTGCGATGCACCGCATCTGACGCCGCGCGCTGATCCACCGGGGATTACGGGACAGCCCTTAGGCGTACCCGTGGTCTGGCGTGAGGGTCATGAACCTCTCCATCGCAGCGACAACCGTTCCCCAGACTTCATCTTCGAGAATGGCTTTGAGCCTCGGGACCCGTCGAACACAAATCTCACCGAGTATGTTGCGGAAGATGAACCCTCAGCCTTCGTCAGTACCTCGTACCGCGATGACATCGGTGACGAGTTCGGTGGAAAGTTCACTTACGTAATCGATGCGCCAGGTGGGATCGATGTCAACCGCACGCTTGGGGATCATCCGCTATCGTACGAGGAAGAAGTAGCCTTCCCGGGAGGGATTCGCAGCGAGTACATCAAGGGGGCGTACTCCTATGATTACGGAACCGGAGAGCTCGGCGAATTCATCCCGAATCCCAACTATCTTCCCGAGGGTGAACGTGTCAAATGAGGCGGAGATTCTTTATGACAAGGAGATCGCTCTCGTCTCCGAGGTAGGGGAAGTTCCGGGGCGACTCGTGGCGAAATTCTCAGGAGCCGACTACACCGTACGCATCGCACACGGTTCACACATCGCAACCCACACGGCATGGAATCTGTTCCAAGCGCTCATGCAGGTCAGGCGGAACCTGGAGACTCAGGGCTTGACGCCCGCGCTTGAGGGGGCATGCCTGGATGTCTATCCCAGTAGGATGGCTCTTGAGATGGGTGGCGGACGGCGGGCATATCGTTGGCCGCATAAAGGCCGTCCTGCAACGGTGGACATTTTTGAAGACGTACCCTCCGGAGATCGTTGGCGACTCGCGAGCGTGGACGAGCAAGAGGCCGCAAATAAACAACGCAGGGGGCGTACCAATGGATGAGTTCCAGCCGCCAGTGCCACCGCTGTCAGATGCGGTACGTGCGCAGGCCGCCGAGACGCCTGGCGCCTGGGTCTACGCGATTGACCCACACTTCGACCCGGCCGGTAAGGTCCCGCCCTACGGAGTCGTTGGCGCGTGGAAAGTGGATAATCAAGGGAATGTCACGGATGAGTTCCGGCATAATCCAAAGTATCGCCCATCGCCTCGTGCTCGAGGTCTGAAGGAACCCACGGATCCTCTGGATTCCGTCATTCAGCTTGCTTCGACGGGGTACGCCTCTGACCTCGACGTGCAGAGCGCCCTTCTGGACTCGATCGTGTACGTGATCCCGGGATCAAACGGGAGGGTAGAACCATACCTTCACGATGAGGATCGCTTTGTTGTCGGAATCTATACGAGCCCGGTGCATGCGCCGAGTTCAGTCCCAGAAGTACAGCGAGTGCTGTTCCGGGCCGTACTGCCCGAACTGCCGGAGCATGCCATTCTGAAACTGAACCCCCATAGCTCGGTATCCGCTGAGGTACCTCTTGCCGATATCCATCGGGAAGCAGAGCAGTGAGCAAGGACGTCATCGCCCTCACCCCGAGCATGCCTGATGCCCGCAGCGTGCTCGCCGGGCTGTACGCCGGCGGGCCCGATCTCCGCGTGAGCAGCAGCGCGGAGGGGGCCGTCGTCCATCTGCGTACGCCGGAGGGACAGCCGGTCGTGACCGTAGAGGTGCCGGTGCTCGTGCAAGTACCGGGCGAGATCGTGCGGTTGCTCGGCGCTGAGGCCGGAGCCGAGGCGCCGGTGTGGTGGACCGAGGTGCGGGCGGCCACGGCGGTCGCGGAAGCCGGGCGGCTGGCCGGGTCGGTGGCCGGGCGGCTGACCACGCTGCTGGGCGGGTCCACATGGCCGGCCGACGCCGCGCACACCGGCGTCGTCGCCGTGCCATCCGCGGACGGTGGGGGCCCCGACGACAGCCAGCTTGCCGGCGACGTCCTCACTCCCCGCGCCGCCGTGATCCTCCAGGACCGTCCCGTCGTCGCCGCGACCACCTGGCTCACCGACCTGTTGCACACCACCATCCCGTCGGGACGCGAACTGCAGATCGTCACCCCGCCCGGCAGCCGCCTGACCATGCCCACCCGCACCCTGCTGACCAACGTGCCGGCGCGCTGGGTGGTCCAGGACCCTGAGTGCGGCTACTACGACGGTCTCACCGGCGCCGTACTCCACTGGCACGACGGCCGCTTCACCCAGGCCACCACGACGGAGGGCCGTGCTCTGGTCGCGGATGCGTTCCACTCCGGCGCCGGCGCCCAGGACGAACAGCAACTCCACCTCTCCATCCGCACCACCCACCCCGCCGTCGACGACCTCCTCCTCGGCGGCGCCGTGGAAGCCGCCTGGCAGACCCTCACCGGCACCACACCCACCGGCTGGTCCACCGCCGAACCCGTCAACCTGCCCTGGTCACCAAGACAACTCTCCGAACTGGCCCGCGCCCGAGCCAAGAAGGCCGCCCCCACCTGGCTGGTCGCCGTCGGAACCCCGGACAGCCCGGCGATCGCTACCTTCCGCATCATCCGCACCCCGGCCGGAGTCGAGGAACACATCACCCTTGCCGTAGGCCACACCACGGACCGGACCCCGCCGCTGGACGCCCTTTCCGAGCTGGCCGAGACCCTCGCCACGCGTCACAACCTCACCTCGATGCTCACGCATCTGCGCTCCGCCCGTGCCGATCTGACCACCCCGCCGCACCACGAGCCGCCCCCGGTCCCGCTCTCCTTCACTCTCGGCCCCGACGCCGTACGCACCATCGGCCGCACCCGTGCCGAATCCGTCCAGAACCCGCGCCCTGTGCGCCTCGGTCCCGCAACGAGCTCCGCTCTGCACTACGCCTTCGGCAACGGCACAGACCCCATCGCCTGGCAACGCCTCCAGCACCTCAACAACCACCTCAAGAACCGCCGGTGAGCATCTTGCCGAGGATCATGCAGCGCTCTCCCATCCTTTGCCTTCAGCGCAGAGCGCTCTTGCCCTGCCACTCGGCCCACGACAGATTCCACGCGCCGAAACCGTTGCCCGGAGCCACCGTGCCCTTGGTGTCCGCGCCCTTGATCTCGAACGGGTCGCCGGGCCGCACCTGCCCGTAGAACCACGCGGCGTCGCCGTCACTCATCCCGATGCAGCCCGAACTCCGGTTGGCGTTGCCGAAGTACTCGGCGTTCCAGGGTGCGGCATGGGCGTACATCCCGGACCAGGTCAGCCGCATCGAGTAGTCGACCATCTTGTCGTAGGCGTCGCCGAGCCCGACCGTCTCGGAGTTCATGTTGATCGTGCCCTCCTTGGCCATCAGCACGGCGGTACCGCGCCAGGAGCGCTTGTCCCCGCCGGGCGTGCCGCCGGAGACCGGGATCTTCCGTACGGCCTTGCCGTCGCGCTCCAGCGTGAGCTGGTGGCTGTCGAGGTCGACCTTGACGATCTGCCGCGCGCCGACGGTGAAGCCGGCCGTGTAGTCGCGTACGAACCAGCCGCCGTCCGCGCCCGAATCGGTGCCGTTCAGCTCCGCGTTCAGCGTGACCTTGGTACCGGGCTTCCAGTAGTCCTTCGGCCGCCAGTCCACGCGGTCCTTGCCGGACCAGTCCTCCAGCCAGCCCCACGACCCCTCGGTGCCGTCCGAGGTCGTGATCCTTAGCTGCCTCTCCACCTCGGCCTTGTTCTTCACCGGGTTGTCGAACACCAGGGAGACCGGCTGGGCGATGCCGACGGTCGTTCCGGCGCCCGGCCGCCAGTCGACCTTGTTGACCTTGCCGGCCTCGGCGGTGGTGAAGGACGCCTTGGTGGTGCCGGTCGTGCCGCCCTTCGTACGGGTCACCGCCGTGACCGTGTACGCGGTGCCGGGCGCCGCCTTGCGGTCCGAGGTCCAGAGCATGCCGCCGGCCGCGACCTTGCCGGCGAGCTTGCGGCCCTTGGCGTCGGTGACCGTGACCGAGGTGAGGCTGCCGCCCGTCGCGGTGACCGAGACCGGCACACCCGCCTTCGCCTGCTGCCCGCGAGGGCTGACGGAGACGGTCGCGGGGCGGTCGTCGGCCGCCTTCGCGTCGGTGCGCGCCGGGGCGGTGCCGGAGGAGGAGCAGGCGGCGAGCGGGGCCAGCAGCACCGCCGCGGCCGCGACCCGTACACGTATCTGAGGCAACGGAATCCTCCGTCGGAGTAGGGGAGTTGCCGCGACTCTAGAACCGGAAAAGCCCAGGTGAGCGCCATGAGGTCAATGTGACGGCGACTGGTGAGGAACGGTCATGGTCCGGTCACATTCGCCGCGTGGGACGGTCATGGGCGGCTGTGAGCATCCTCGGCGTCCCCGCGACAGCACGGGGAGGAAGAGAGGCTCACACCGTGTCAGCTCTGCTCGTGCCGCCCGGCCGCGGTCACGAAGAACGGAACCATGCCATCCGTCTGGGGCCCGTCACCGCCGAGACCTACCGTGCCTTTCTCGCGTCCCCCTCCGGTGCGGCCCTGGGCGCCGGATTCCTCCAGTGCCCGTCCTGGGCGGACGTCAAAGAAGGCTGGCGCGCCCAACTGCTCGGCTGGGGACCGGACCCGGAAGCCCGCCGGCTGACCGGCGCCGCGCTGGTCCTGCTGCGACAGTTCCCCGGCACGCGTAAGTACTTCGCCTACCTCCCCGAAGGTCCCGTCGCCGACTGGGCCGACCCGGACATCGACGGCTGGCTCACCCCGCTGCTGGAGCATCTGCGGGCCACGGGCGCCTTCGCCGTACGCATCGGCCCCTCGCCCGCGTACCGCCGCTGGCACGCGCCCCTGCTCAAGTCGCTGACCGGCCCCGGCCGCCGCCTGACCGACGTCCTCGCCAGCGAGGTCGACCCGCTCGGCACGGCGGTCGCGGAACGGCTGCGGGCACGCGGCTGGCGGCGCTGCGGCGGCGACGGGACGGGGAACGACGGGAACGGCGGCGACGGGGACGCCCAGCCGCGCCACGTCTTCCATGTGCCGCTCGCCGGTCGCACTTCCGACGAGCTGTGGTGCGGACTCAACCAGGAATGGCGGCGCAATGTCCGCCGCGCCCAGAAGGAGGGCGTGGAGGTGGTGGTCGGCAGCGCGGCCGAACTGCCCGAGTTCTACCAGCTCCTGCGCATCACCGAGGAGCGCGACGGCTTCCGGCTCGGCCGCTCCCTCGCCTACTACGAGCGTCAGTACGCGGCCCTCAACGCCGAGCAGCCGGGCCGTATGAAGCTGTGTCTCGCCCGCCACCGGGGCGAGACACTCGCCGCCCACACCATGATCACGGTGGGCCGTCGCGTCTGGTACCAGACCGGCGCCTCCGCCGACCACCGTCGCGAGGTCCGCCCCTCCAACGCCCTGCAGTGGCGGATGCTGCTCGACGCCCATGCGCTGGGCGCCGACGTCTACGACATGCGCGGGGTACCCTCCACCCTCGACCCCGACGACCGCCCTTACGGGCTGCTGCGCTGGAAGCTCGGCACCGGTGGGCAGGTCGTCGAGACGCTGGGGGAATGGGAGAAACCATTGGGCGGGACCGCCAACCACACGCTGTACCGGGCCTTCCAGGCGTATCTGGCCCGCCGGTGAGCGCGCCCGCGGACACGTCCGCCGCCGCACCGGCCAAGGGCGGCCGGGCGCCGTCCGCGCTGCGCAGCAGCGCCGTCATGGCCGCCGGGTCCGTCGTCTCGCGCGCCACCGGATTCGTACGGTCCGCCGTGGTCGCCGCGGCGCTCGGCATCGGGCTGGTCGCCGACGGGTACGCGGTCGGCAACTCGGTGCCCACGATCGTCTACATGCTGCTCCTCGGCGGCGCTCTGAACGCCGTGTTCGTGCCCGAGCTGGTCAAGGCCGCCAAGGAGCACGCGGACGGCGGCGCCGCGTACACCGACCGGCTGCTGACCGTCTGCGTCGTCGGCCTGCTGACGATCACCGCGGGTGCGGTCTGGGCGGCGCCCGCGATCGTCGGCACGTACACCGACTACACCGGCGGCCAGGCCGCCATGACCGTCGCCTTCGCCCGCTACTGCCTGCCGCAGATCTTCTTCCTCGGGCTGTTCACCCTGCTCGGGCAAGTGCTCAACGCCCGCGGGCGGTTCGGGGCGATGATGTGGACGCCCGTCCTCAACAACGTCGTCGTCATCGCGGTGTTCGGGCTCTACCTGGCCACGGGCGACGGAGGCACGCTCACCTCCCGCGAGACCATGCTGCTCGGCTGGGGCACGACGGCCGGAATCGCCGTCCAGGCGCTCGCCCTCGTCCCCGCCCTGCGAGCGGCCCGCTTCCGCTGGCGGCCCCGCTTCGACTGGCGGGGCAGCGGGCTGACCCGGCCGCTGCGGTCCGCCGGGTGGCTGGTGCTGCTGGTCCTCACCAACCAGCTCGCGTACTGGGTCACGACCTGGCTCGCCACGGCCGCCGGCCAGCGCGCGGCGGCCGAAGGCATCGACGGCGGCGCCGGGTTCAGTGCGTACACCAACGCCTATGTGGTGTGGGCCGTACCGCACGGCATCGTGACCGTGTCCCTGGTCACCGCGCTGATGCCGCGTATGAGCGGCGCCGCGGCCGACGGCGACACGGCGGGCGTGCGGCGCGACGTCTCCTACGCCCTGCGCAGCAGCGCGGCCGCCGTCGTCCCCGCCGCCTGCGCGCTGCTCGCCCTCGCACAGCCGGTGATGGCCCTCGTCTTCGGGTACGGCAGGACCGACGCCGACGACACGGCGGTGATGGCGGGCATCCTGATGGCCTTCGCGCCCGGGCTCGTCGCCTTCTCCGGCCAGTACGTCCTCTCCCGCGCGTTCTACGCCCTCTCGGACACCCGCACGCCCTTCCTGCTCAACCTGGTGATCGCGGGACTCAACGCGGGCCTGTCGACGGCCGCGTACCTGCTGCTGCCGGCGCGCTGGGCGGTGACGGGGATGGCCGGAGCGTACTCACTGGCGCTGGCCGCCGGGTGGGCGCTGACGGCGTACACCCTCAACCGCCGCCTTTCGCTTCCGCGCGCGGAGAACTCCGGCCCGGGCACGGGCCGCCACCTGGCGCCGGGGACCGTGCCGGGGCCGGGCTCCGAGTCCCGGCCAAGCTCCGAGTCCCGGCCAAGCTCCGAGTCCCGGCCAAGCTCCGAGTCCCGGCCAAGCTCCGAGTCCCGGCCAAGCTCCGAGTCCGGGCGGGGCTCCGAGTCCGGGCGGGGCTCCGAGTCCGGGCGGGGCTCCGAGTCCGGGCCGGGCCCGGCTGTCACGGCCGGGGCGGGCGATCCGGAGCGCGGGGCCGGCGGGGTCGGCGGGGTGGCCGCGGGCGGGCCGTCGGGTCGCGCGACCGGTCCGTCGCCGTGGCGCTCGGCCGCGTTCGCCGGGCACGCCCGGTTGCTGCTCGCCGCGGTCCCGGCCGCGGCGCTCGGGCACCTCGCGGCCCGGGGCGCCGCCCCGCTCGGCGCCGCCGCGGCCACCGCGGCCGGGGCGGTGGCGATCGTGGTGACCTTCGCCCTGCTCGCACGCCCCCTGCGGCTCACCGAGCTCGAGGCACTGCTGTCCGGCGCCCGCCGACGGCTCGTCCGCCACTGAGGCCACTCACCACCCTTGGGATACTCCACAGATGCCACGCGTGCTTCTCATCGAAGACGATCCCTCCGTACGTGAAGGGGTCGAACTGGGCCTGCGCCGCCGCGGTCACGAGGTACGTTCCGCCGCCACCGGCGAGGCCGGGCTCGCAGCGCTCGGCGAGTTCCGGCCCGACCTGCTGCTGCTGGACCTCATGCTGCCCGGGATGAACGGTGTCCAGGTCTGCCGCCGGGTCCGCCAGGACAGCCAGCTGCCGATCATCATGCTCACCGCGCGCGGCGACGACTTCGACGTCGTCATCGGCCTGGAGGCGGGTGCCGACGACTACATCGTCAAGCCTGCCCGTACCGAAGTGATCGAGGCCAGGATCCGGGCGGTGCTGCGCCGGATCGAGGAGCCGGGCGGCGGGCGGCCCGCGGTCGAGTTCCACGGTGAGCTCGCCATCGACCGCGCCGGGCTCACCGTCGCCAAGTCCGGGCAGCACCTCGCCCTCGCGCCCTCCGAGCTGAAGCTGCTGCTGCATCTCTCCGCCGCCCCTGAACAGGTGTTCAGCCGACAGCAGTTGCTGGAGCACGTGTGGGAGCACAGCTACCACGCCGACGCACGGCTGGTGGACGCCTGCGTGCGGCGGCTGCGCAACAAGATCGAGGATGTGCCGGGCAGCCCCCGCTACATACAGACCCTGCGGGGCTTCGGCTACCGCTTCGGACCGCTGTGAAGTCCGGCGAGGAGCCCGGTGCGGAGCCCGGCGCGAAGTCCGCTGTGAAGTCCGCTGTGAAGCCGACTGCGAAGTCCGGCCGCGCGGCGAGCACCGGCGCCGGGCACGGCACGGACACCGGCGCAGGCGTCGGTACCGGCGTCGGCGCAGGCGGCACTGGCGTCGGCGCAGGCGGCACTGGCGTCGGCTGGGCACGCATCGCCGCGTTCGGGCTGCGTACCCGGCTCGTGCTCGCGTTCCTGCTGGTCGCCGCCGTCAGCGCCGGGACCACCGCCGCGCTGACCTACCGCGAGGCGCGCAACGCCATCGTCGCCACGGCCCAGGACACCGCGGTCGCGTCGTTCCGCGACCAGGTCCAGGCGCTCGCCATCGAGTTGCCCGTGGAGCGGAACTCCCTGCAGGAGAGCCTCCGTGACATCGCCCGGAAGGGCAAGCCGCATCCGTGGGTGGTCTTCGCCGAGTACGGCTCGCTCCGGGTCTCCTCCGGGACCCAGCCCACCTCGACCGTGATCACCCCCGAGCTGCGGCGCGCGGCCGCGTCCATCCCCCACGGCAGCTTCGAGCGGGTCGACAAGGACGGCACCCCGTATCTGACCATCGCCATGCCCGCCGTGTTCCGGAACGGCGTCGACGGTGTGCTGCCCACCGGGCTCGTCCTGTACGCCGTGATGACCATGAACGATGCCCAGGCCAACGTCGAGGCCCTGTCCACCGCGGCCCGGGACGGCGCCCTGCCCGGCCTCGCGATCGCGCTGGTGCCCGCCCTGCTCGCCGCGCGGAGTGTGCTGCGGCCCGTCCGCGAGCTGCGGCTGGCCGCCCGCAGCATGGGCAGCGGCCGGCTCGACACCCGCATCCAGGTCCGGGGCAGCGACGAACTCGCCGATCTGGCTCGTACGTTCAACGAGTCGGCGGGCGAGCTCGAACGCTCCGTGGTCGAGCTCCAGCAGGCCGAGGCGCGGGCCCGCCGCTTCGCCGCCGACGTCTCGCACGAACTGCGCACCCCGCTCGCCGGGATGCTCGCCGTCACCGAGGTCCTCGACGAGGACGCGGGCCGCCTCGACCCCGACACCGCCCAGGCCGTCAGGCTGATCAGCACCGAGACCGGAAGACTCGCCGTGCTCGTGGAGGACCTGATGGAGATCTCCCGCTTCGACGCGGGCGCGGCCGAGCTGAACACCGACGAGGTCGACGCGGCCGAGACCATCCGCAAGTCCCTGGAGAACCGGCACTGGTCGGGCCGGGTGCGCACCGAGCTGCCCGACGGCATCCGCGCCCGCCTCGACCCGCGCCGCTTCGACATCGTGGTCGCCAATCTCGTCGGCAACGCGCTGCGGCACGGCGCCGCGCCCGTGACCGTACGGCTCGCCACCACGACCCGCGAGGACGGTACGGCCTTGCTGGTCACCGAGGTCGCGGACAGCGGCCCCGGGATCAGTCCCGAGGTGCTTCCACACATCTTCGACCGCTTCTACAAGGCCGACGCCGCCCGTACCCGCTCGGCGGGCAGCGGTCTCGGGCTGGCGATCACCCTGGAGAACGTACGCCTGCACGGTGGCACGATCCGCGCCGTGAACGGCACCGGGGGCGTGGGCGCCGTGTTCACCGTCGGGATACCCCTGGCCGCGGAGGAGGCGACGGCATGAGACGTCTGCCCACCGCGGTCGCGGCACTGGCAGCGTCGGCCGCGCTGCTGCTCACCGGCTGCGGCATCCAGGAGACCGACGTCATCGAGGCGGGCGGCCCCGCCACGATCGAGGTCTTTCCCGGCAACGAACGACGGATGCTGCTCTTCTTCCGTTCCCCGGAGGGCGAGCTGCTGCCCGTGTCCCGGGAGCCGGACGGGCTGTTCGAGGATGCGCGGAGCGATCCGAAGTCCATGGCCAGGACTCTCGCCGCGCTGTTCCGGGGGCCCACGGAGAACGAGCGCGCGGCCGGACTCACCACCGGGCTGCCCGTACTGCCCACCGGCAGTGCGCTGCGGGAGGCCGGGCCGGCCGCTGACGGCGGGGTCGAGGTCACGCTGTCGATTGCGCTCGACGAGCTCGACGAAACCGCGCTGCGGCAGCTGATCTGCACGATCGCGTACGCCGAGGAGGCCGACGCCCGGATCCTGGTGCATCTGAGGGGCACGGACAGTGCCCTGGAGCCCGCCCAGTGCGACGCCGATGTCGACGCCTCCCGCGCACCGCGCCCGGAAAGTGTGCCGGGCCCGACGCGGATGCCGAGCCCGTCGAGCGGGCGGGGCTAGGCCCTGTCCGGGCTGCCGGCACCTTTGCGTAGCCGCGCCCGTATCCGTTCCGTGTCCGTGTCCGTGCCCGTGCCCGTATCCGTCCCGTACGCGGGCGCCGTGGTCAGCCGCGCAGCTCCGCCAGCACCGCGTCGGTGAACGGCGGCCACGCCTCGACCGCCCACGGCCCGAAGGCCCGGTCGGTCAGCGCGACGCACGCGGCCCCCGCGTCCGGGTCGATCCACAGGAAGGTGCCGGACTGGCCGAAGTGCCCGAAGGTGCGCGGCGAGGACGTCGCGCCCGTCCAGTGCGGGGACTTGGAGTCCCGGATCTCGAAGCCGAGACCCCAGTCGTTGGGCTTCTGATGTCCGTAGCCCGGCAGGATTCCCGACAGTCCGGGGTGGACGACGGACATCGCCTCCAGGACGGTGCGCGCGTCGAGCAGTCGCGGCGCCTGCACCTCGGCCGCGAACTTCACCAGGTCGTCGACCGTCGAGACGCCGTCCTTGGCGGGCGAGCCGTCGAGCGTCGTGGACGTCATGCCGAGCGGCTCCAGCACGGCCTGACGCAGGTACTCCGCGAACGGGATGTCCGTCGCCTTGGCGATGTGATCGCCCAGTACCTCGAAGCCCGCGTTCGAATACAGCCTGCGGGTGCCGGGCTCGGCCGTCACCCGGTGCTCGTCGAAGGCGAGACCACTGGTGTGCGCGAGCAGATGACGGACCGTGGACCCCTCGGGACCGGCCGGCTCGTCCAGCTCGACCGCGCCCTCCTCGTACGCGACGAGCACGGCGTACGCGGCGAGCGGCTTGGTGACCGAGGCCAGCGGGAAGCGGTGCGCGGTGGGACCGTACGCACCGGCGACGGTGCCGTCCGCGCGGACGACGGCGGCGGCCGCGGTCGGGACGGGCCAGTTCTCGGTCAACGCCAGGCTCTGCATGCGTACGAGCCTAAAGGGTCAGTCTCATGGCCGGATCGGGGGTGCGGGCGAAGCCGAGCGAGGCGTACAGGGGCTCGCCCTCGGGGGAGGCGCGCAGGTCGACCCGGCTCACGCCGCGCTCCTCGAACCAGCCGAGCAAACCCTCCATACAGGCGCGCGAGTACCCCCGGCGGCGGTGGCCGGGGTCGGTGGCGACGCTGAAGACGTAGCCGGTGGCGCCGGTGGGGTTGCCGGGGCCGCCGAGCCGGTACTCGATCGTCCCCACCGCGCAGGCGGCGAGCCCGCCGGGCCGGTCGACCACGAAGGCCGTGAGGGTCCCGTCCGGGTCCGCGAGCCGCTTGCGCAGGGTCTCGACGGCTGCCGGCTGCCAACTGGTGTCGGGGTTCGGCGTGACGGACAGCGAGTCGTGCATGACGGTGCGCAGGCGTACCAGCTCTTCGGCGTCGCCAGGGGCCGCGGGGCGTGCGAGGCTCATAGGGGTGGAGGCTAGTGCCTGTCCGGTGGATCTTGCTGGGCTCGCGACGCCCTGCGACTCCGTCTCCTGCGTTGTCGTCAGTCGGCATGGCTCCGCCATGACTCTCCCCCTGTCTCCGGCGGGGGGACCCCCATCCTCCGCCTGGATCCGAAGCCGCATCAGTGACATCAGCCGCTTCGCGGCGGGCGCTCACTGATCCAGCCTGATCCACCGGACAGGCCCTAGTGGGAGGGGGTGTCCGGGCACGCTGGAATTTCCGGTCCCGCTCCGGCTTGCTTGGAGTGCACTCCAACCTTCTAGCGTGGAGGCCATGACGGTGCTGGAGACCACATCCGCGACAACCGACGTCTGCGTTTCCGCGCCCCCGGCCCACCCGAGGCCCGAGGGGCAGGACCACTACACGATCAGCGAGGTCGCCGCCTGGACCGGGCTCAGCGCGCACACGCTGCGCTGGTACGAGCGGATCGGGCTGATGCCGCACATCGACCGCTCGCACACCGGCCAGCGGCGCTTCCGCAACCGCGACCTGGACTGGCTGACGTTCGTCGGCAAGCTGCGGCTGACCGGGATGCCGGTGGCGGACATGGTCCGCTACGCCGAGCTGGTGCGCGAGGGCGACCACACCTTCGAGAAGCGGCAGGAGCTGCTGGAGGCGACACGGCGCGACGTTCGCGCCCGGATCGCGGAGCTCCACGACACGCTCGCCGTACTTGACCACAAGATCAGCTTCTACGCGGACGCCCCCAGGGCGCCGGAGAGGGCCTGAACCTCATGACGGACAGCAAGACGACGGCCGGCAAGCTCGAAAAGGTACGGCTCGGAACGGAAGGGCCCGAGGTCGGCCTGCAGGGCCTCGGCTGCATGGGCATGAGCGAGTTCTACGGCGACACGGACGAGGCCGCCGCCCGCGACACCCTGGATGCGGCGCTGGAGGCGGGGGTCACGCTCTTCGACACCGCGGACGTGTACGGGCGGGGCGTGAACGAGGAGTTCCTGAGGCCGTTCGTGAAGGCCCACCGGGAAGAGATCACGCTCGCCACGAAGTTCGCGATCGTGCGGACCGACGATCCGCAGTTCCGGGGTATACGGAACGACCCCGCGTACATCCGTGAGGCGGTGGAAGGCAGCCTCCGGCGGCTGGGGGTCGACGTGATCGACCTGTACTACATGCACCGGCGCGACCCGGCGGTGCCGCTCGCGGACTCGGTCGGCGCGATGGCCGAGCTGGTCGCGGCGGGCAAGGTCAGGCACCTGGGGCTGAGCGAGGTCACCGGCGCGGAGCTGCGGGAGGCGCACGCCGTGCATCCGATCGCGGCGCTGCAGTCCGAGTGGTCGCTGTTCAGCCGTGACGTGGAGCGCAGTGCGGTGGGGGCGGCGGCGGAACTGGGTGTCGGTGTGGTGCCGTACTCGCCGCTGGGGCGGGGCTTCCTGACCGGCGCGTTCGCGGACGCCGGCACGGACCTGTCCGAGAGCGACTTCCGGCGCTACCTGCCCCGCTTCACCGGGGAGAACGCGGCGGCCAACGCGGCGCTGCTGGAGCCGGTGAAGAAGATCGCGGCGGCGCACGGGGCGACACCCGCGCAGATCGCTCTCGCGTGGGTGCAGCAGCGGGCGTCCGTGCACGGGGTGACGGTCGTCCCGATCCCCGGCACACGCAAGCGCACGCGCCTCGCCGAGAACGTGGCCGCGACCCGGATCACGCTGAGCGCGGACGAGCTGGCGCAGTTGGAGCCGATCGCCGGGCAGGTCGTGGGGCATCGGTACATGGACATGTCGTCGACGCCCGAGACGCGCGAGTAACCCACCTCCGGGGGCTCCCCCCCGTACCGGCCGGTGGGTGGGTGGGCACACCCCACCCACCGGCCCGCACCGGATCCCGCACACCGCGTCGAGTAGCGAGGCCTACGCCAACCCCAGCGCGAACGCCCCGAACCCCGCCGCCAGCAGCCCCGCCACCGCCCGGCGCGCCGTCGTCGCACGCGTCCACGGGGACTCGAAGCCCTGTGCGTACCGCCCGATGAGCACCAGCAGCGCCGCGAACAGCGGCAGCCAGGCCAGCCGGGCCAGGACCCACCCCAGTGAGTCCGGTGCCGTCGTCAGGCCCGGCACCGTGCCCGCGTACGACGCAGGGACCGCCGCCGCGAGCATCGCCGTCTGGTGCCAGCACAGGATCGTCATCGCCGAGAGGTTGATCACGACGACCGGAGCCCACAGCGCCGGCCGCGCGAGCAGCCGCCCGAGCCGCTCGCGGAGCAGGATCGCCGCGCCGCTCTGTGCCGCCGCGAGCGCCAGGACCAGGAGCGACGGCGGGTGGGAGTTGGTGCGGGTCTCGCCGGGCACGCCCACCATCGACGCGGGGTAGTGGAAGACGATCAGCAGCGTGGCGAAGAGGACCGCCCCACCGGCCAGCAGCAGCGCCCCGCCCCGCTTCCCGATCCGCTTCTCGCCCCAGGACACGCCGAGTTGGTACGCGAAGAGCCAGCCCGGAAGGATGTTGAGCGCGCTCAGCCAGGACGGCACGGCATCCGCGTACGGCCCGTACCGCAGGAAGTCGACGAGGGCGACCGAGCCGAGCAGCGGAGCCGCCGCCCAGCCGCCCATGCGACGGGCGGCGCGCACGCACAGCGGCGTGAGGGCCGTGACGACGACGTACACGCCCACGAACCACAGCGGTTGCACGACCAGGGTCGATCCGGTGCGCAGGGTGTCCTCCGGCACCCCCGCCACGGACAGGGCGGCGATCAGCGTCGCCCACACGGCGGTGACCCCGAGGACGGGCCGGCCCAGCCGGGCGACGCGTCCGCCCAGCCACTGGGCCGTCGTGCCGGGGCGGCGGCGGTACGAGAGCACCGACGCGTAGCCGCCCACCAGGAAGAAGATCCCCAGCATCTGCAGTCCCCAGCTGACCGGCGCGAAGAAGCCGAACGCGGACAGCGGGCTGGCGTTGTGGATCGCGCCGTCGGCGTCGAGCGTGAAGCCGCCGAGCAGCCAGTGCCCGGTCGGCACGGCCAGCAGCGCGAGGGCGCGCAGGCCGTCGATCGCGCGGTCGCGGTGGGCGGGGGTGGCGGACTCGATCTTTTCGACTGCCTTCGTCAACGTGCGCGGTGTGCGCGGTGTGCGCGGTGCGCTCGGCGTCCGCGGCGTCTGCGGCGTCTGCGGTGCCTTCATCGGGGTTCTCCCTGTGCGATGGCGGCGAAGGTGCGGAGCGAGGCGGTGCCGGCGACGAAGTAGCCGGTGTGACCCTCGGCGTCGTTGGCGGGCACGCGGCGGGCGCCGAACGCGGGGTCGGCCGGGTCGTTGCCGTGGCCGAGCCCGAGGAACTCGACGTTCGGCACCTTGGAGATCCAGTCGGAGGGGTCCTTGGCGGCCCAGACCCGGGCAGTCGTGTGCAGATCCCCGACGGTGTCCGCGCGCATGCCGGGCGAGGCGAACACGACGATGTCCGAGGCGTCGACGTCGCCGGCGGCGAGCCCGCACACGACCGAGCCGTAGCTGTGGCAGAACAGCGCGGGCTTCGGCGCGCCGGTCGCGGTGAGGCCCTCGGTGAGACGGGCCAGCCGCTCGGCGCCGGCCTCGGCGAGTGCGCCGGTGGCCGCGTCGACGCCGATGCCGACGGGGGTGGTGTAGCCGGCCCATGCGATCACGGCGGTACGGGAATCAGCCGCGGCGCGCAGCGACTTCGCCATCCCGGCCGGGGTGCCGTACACGTCATTCGTACGGTCGAAGCTCCCCGCGTCGATGTCGGAGCCCGGCACGATCACCGCGACATGACGGGCTTGCTCCAGATCCCCGTACACCTCGGCGACCTGACCGCGGCCGCGCGGATCGAAGGCGAGTATCTGCCGGCCGGCCGTGAGCAGCCGTCCGTACCGCGCCGGGTCGGCGCGCAGGGCACGGGCGTTGGCCTCGTACCGCAGTGCGACGGGGACTCCGTCGAGGTTGCCGACGACGAGGGGGTGGCGCGTGGCCAGCGCCCGCTGCTGAGCCCCCGTCAGCGAGGCGAAGAAGGCGGCGACTTCGCTCGGCGCGGCCGTGGCCGGGTCGGGCAGTTCCCGTCCCAGCGAGCGGTCCGCCACCCAGGCGGCGGCTCCAGGCGGCGGCCCGGTCACCGGCGTCTGCGCATTGCCGGAGGCCCAGCCCGCGGTTCCCGCGACAACGGTCGTCGTCAGTGCCGCGGCGACCAGGGTCCTCTTGAACCGTCGCATGATCCCCTCTTCCTCCTCCGACTGCGTGGCGGAGAGGAAGGTAGGAAGACGGTGCCTGAGGGAGCGTCACACCGCGGAGCCAACTCCGTGGTGATACCTGGGTAGGGGGTGGACGATCCCGCGGCGGCCCACGGCGGGCTGTGGCTCCGTGGCGGCCCACCTGCGGCAGCCCACGGCAGCCCACGGCGGCTCGCGGTGTCCCGCGGTGGCCCCGGGGCGATACCGCAGCGGCTCCGCGGCTCCGCGGCTCCGCGGCCCCGCGGCCCCGCGTCCCCAGGGCTACTGCTCGCCGGGGGTGACCAGGCCGGACTCGTACGCGAAGATGACCGCCTGCGCGCGGTCGCGAAGGCCGACCTTGGCCAGGACGCGGCCGATGTGGGTCTTGACCGTCTGTTCGGCGAGGATCAGACGGCCCGCGATCTCCTGGTTGGAGAGGCCGCGGGCGATCAGTTCCAGGACCTCCGTCTCGCGCGGGGTGAGGCCGTTCAGACGGAGCGAGGCGCGGTCCTTGCGCGGGGCGGGGCGCTGGGCGGCGAAGTCGGCGATGAGGCGGCGGGTCACCGAGGGGGCGAGGAGGGCCTCGCCCGCCGCGACGACCCGGACCGCCGAGATGAGGTCGGCGGGCGGGGCGTCCTTCAGCAGGAATCCCGACGCGCCGGCGCGCAGCGCCTCGTAGACGTAGTCGTCCACGTCGAAGGTGGTCAGCATCAGCACCTTGGGGACATGGACGACGCCCGGCGGCGGCTGAAGGATCTCGCGGGCCGCGGCCAGACCGTCCAGCTCCGGCATGCGTACGTCCATGAGGACCACGTCCGGGCGCGTGGAACGGGCCACGTCGACGCCCTGGCGGCCGTCCGGTGCCTCACCGACGACGTCGATGTCCGCCTGCGCGGCCAGCAGCGCCGCGAACCCTGCGCGCACCATGGCCTGGTCGTCGACGATGATCACGCGGATGGTCAAGTCGAGTCCCCCTCGGTGGTCAGCGGCATGCGTGCGGCGATCCGGAAGCCGCCGTCGGGCAGCGGACCGGTGTCCAGGGTGCCGCCGGTCAACCGTACGCGCTCGCGCATGCCGACCAGACCGTGTCCCGTACCGGTCGTCTCCAGCGGCTGGGCCGACCCGGTCGCGGGGCCGTTGACCACCAGCACCGTCAGATACGTGTCGTCGGCCGTGACCGACACCCGGGTCGCCGCGCCCGGCGCGTGCCGCACCACGTTCGCCAGGGCTTCCTGCACGATGCGGTACGCCGAGAGGTCCACCGCCTGCGGCACCTCGCCCAGCTCCGCGGGGAGCGACAGCTCGGCCGGCACCCCGGCCCGTACCGTCGCCTCGACCAGCTGCTGCACCCGGCCGAGGCCCGGCTGCGGCGCCCGCTCGCCCTCGGAGCCGTCGCTGCGCAGCACCGCCAGCAGCCGACGCATCTCCGAGAGCGACTCCCGCGCGCTGGAGGCGATCGTCGCGAACTCCTCCTGGGCGGCTTCCGGCAGCCCCTGGATCCGGTACGGCGCCGAGTCCGCCTGCACGGTGATCACGGACATGTGGTGCGCCACCACATCGTGCAGCTCGCGCGCGATCCGCGCCCGCTCCTCCAGCAGTGTGCGCTGCGCCCGCTCGGCCTCGCTGATGGTCTCCTGCTCGGCCAGCTTCCGCTGTACGTCGCCGCGTTCGCGCAGTGCCGCTCCGATGAAGAGGACCACCCCGCTGAGCACGAACAGCAGCACGCTGCTGGCGTCGCTGTGCTTCGGGGCCAGCTGGCCCAGGACGAACCCGACCGCGCCGGTCAGCAGCCAGACCGTGATCAGCGTGCGGCGCGGCTCGCGCAGCGCCAGGGCCAGCATCAGGAAGACGTAGCCGACGACGACCGGCGGGGGCCACGGCCAGATGGTGTCGGGCATCGGCGGCAGGCCCGCGAGGTTGAGGGCGCAGACGATGTCGACCGGGAAGATGATCCACCAGGCCTGCAGCGGCCGGTGCACGATCAGCAGCAACGGCGCGGCGGACCCGGTGGCGATCGCCCCGGCGAGTCCGGCGTTCATCCCGTACAGGGCGGTGAGGACATTGATCGTCACCGGCAGCAGCGCGGACGTGAGCAGGAGCACGACGGCGTACGGCAGCACCCGCCGCCACCGCTTCGGGGAGTCGGCGAGCACCCGGGCCGGCGCGTGCGCGGGGTGTGCGAGGCCCCGCAGGGCCTCCCGCACATAGCGCCGGCCGGCACCGAGCAGGGCGTCCGAACGGGGCGTGGGTGTCTGGGACATGGCCCGGTCAAGGGTAGGCGGCCGACGGCACGGCGGCGTCATACCGCGGAGCCGGGCGCGATGTCATACCCGGGTATGAGGTCCTCGGCCGGCTGCGGCCCGGCGGCCCGGCCCCGACGGCAACCGGCCGCCCCGCATGCCCCGATGGCAACCGGCCCGCCCCGGTCACCCCGCACGCCCCGACGGCAACCGGCCCGCCCCGGTCACCCCGCATGCCCCGATGGCAACCGGCCCGCCCCGGTCACCCCGCACGTCCCGACGGCGACCGGCCCGCCCCCGGTCACCCTGGTCTCAAGCGCTGCAGCGCGAAAGGGGGTTCGGGGGCGTGAGCCCCCGAGAACAACCCCCTACAGTTCCGCCAGCAGCTCCGCCTTCTTCGTCCGGAACTCCTCGTCCGTCACCAGCCCCGCACTGTGCAGCTCCCCCAGATGACGTATTCGCTCAGCGACCCCCGCGGGGTCGTGCGGGACCGACCCGGGCGGGTGCGGCGACGAGGGGAGCGCGGGGGACGAGCCTCGGACCGCCTCGAGGACTGCCGCGGCGAAGGGGAGGGACTCGTGGACCGGGCCGTAGCCCAGGCCGAAGACGACCGCGGCCGGGTCCTGGTCGGCCTGTGCGGGCTGGTCGGCGGACCCGGACCCCGACGTGGACCCGGCGCGCGGCAGCAGTCGCAGGTAGCCGTCGAAGACGTCGGGGGAGCGCCACTCGACCCCGCTCAGCTCGGTGACCGGGAAACTCTGGTCGCCCGCCTTCCACTTGGCGGTGGACGCGCCGCTCCACGACCAGCGGAACGACACCTTGTCCCCGTCGAACGTGGCCTTCCCGTCGTACGCCTTGAACCGCAGCGGCGCCGCGACCGAAGACACCAGATACTTCCCGGCGGGCTCAGGACCCGGTTCCGGGAGCATCGCGCGCAGTTCGTCCGCGTAGTACTCGGCGAGCGTCTCGCGGTCCGCCGGCAGCACCAGCCGGTACGGGTCGCAGCCCTCCTTGAGCTGCCCCGCGGCCGCGTCCATCAGCGGATCGGCGCCCGGTCTCGGCGCCGCGTGCAGCACTACCGTGCCGCGTTTGCCGGGGGAGAGGGTCACCGACTCCAGCGCTTCGAGGGGGATGCGCCGTTCGCCCAGCGTCTGGAACAGCTTCGGCGTGCCGCGGTTCCCCCGTGTGAAGCGGATGAGTACGGCGTCCGGTTCGAACTCCCAGTCGGCATGATTTCCGGCCAGCACATCACCCATGCGCCTCATCGTATGCGGCGTGCGCCCGCGCGTCGCCCCCGAGCGCAAAGCGGACGTATGCGCCCCGCTTCCGCCCTCTACGCGCGTCAGACCTCTTCCGCACCGTAAATTCCACTGCGACACGCGCTGTTGCCGTCCGCGCAGCTGACCTTCCGGTACGAACCGATGCCTATCTCGGCGAAGTTGCTGAGGCTCTCGGTACCCGGCTCGAAATAGCCGGTGTGGCCGACCGCGCCCGCCGCCGAAAGCACCCGCGCGCCGAAGTCCGGAGCCATCGGATCGGGGCCGTGGCCGAGCCCGCCGACGTTCAGGTTCGGCACGTCCTGGATCCAGTCGTCGCTGTCCCGCATCGCCCAGACCCGCGCTTTCGTCCGCAGCTGGGCCGCGCTCTCGGCGCGCATGCCGGGGCTGCCGGCGACGGTCATGTCGGCGACGCGGCCGGGCAGTTCACGGGCGGCGACCCCGCACACCACGGAGCCGTAGCTGTGGCAGAACAACGACACCTTGGTGTCGCGGCCGGGCAGCGCCGTGGTCATTGCCACCAGCCGTTCGGCGCCGCTCGCGGCGAGCCGTCCGGTCGAGGCGTCCAGCCCGATCCCGGCCGGCGAGGTGTAGTCGGCCCAGGCGATGACCGCGGTGCTGATGGAGGGGGCGGCGGCCCGCTCCGCGGTGTACAGCGACTCCGCCATGCCCACCGGTGCCGTGTACTTGCGCCGGGTCTTCTCGAACGTCAGGAGAGTGGTGTCGACGCCCGGGACGATCACCGAGACCCGCTGGGCGCGGTCGAGACTGCCGAACACCTCGGCGACCCGGCCCTTGCCGGACGGGTCGAAGGCGAGGATCTGCCGGCCCGGGCTCAGCAGCGACTCGTACCGGTGCATCCGCCGGCCCGCCTCGTTGCGGCCGTCCGTGGAGAGCCTGCTGTCGTGCATCCGCCCCTGCTCCACCTGGCGCGCCTGGGCGAGCGCGACGCGATTGGCCCGGTAGCGCAGTGTGACCGGGGCGCCGTTGAGGTTGCCCACCACGAGCGGGTGGCGGTCCGCCAGCGCGGCCGCCTGCTGCTTGCTGATGGACGCGAAGAATCCGGCCAGCAGAGCGGGCGGCGAGTCGGGGTCGGGCAGCGCACGAGTGCCTATCCGGGCGTGGTCCCAGGCGGCGCGTGCGACGTCTCTGGGCTCGCCGGGACCGCGCTGATGTCGTACGGCTGTCCAGCCGGTGGTGGCGAGCAGCACGAAGACGACGGCGAGAGCGAGGAGGGCGCGCCAGACGTTCAGTGTGGGGGAGGAGTCGAAAGCAGTCACTGAGGGGACAGCCTAGGGGCCGCTCGGGGACGCTCGCGAAGACCGTGAGAGAGATCACGTGTCCGAGGTGCGGAGAGGGGCGTGTGGCTACTTTCCGTGTGCGCCGGTCGTACGCTCTGGTGCGCCCGGAGTCGTCGAACTGGCGGCTGATGAACGCCAGTCCGCGGCGAGCGCGGGAGCCAGATGGTCGAGGTAGCTCTCGGTCAGTTCCCGGATGGCGTCCATGCTGGGGTCCTCGCCCTGCCCCCAGAGCCGGCCGGTGACCCGCATCACTCCGGTGAAGGCGGCGACGGCGACGCGCGGCCGGGGGTCGGAGTCCACGTCGAGGCCCTCGCGGTCGGCGATCAGCCGGGCGACCTCCTCGTCCAGCTCGGCGGAGCGGCGCAGATGGACGGCGAGCAGTGCGGGTGTCGACTCGATCATCCGGTACGCCCGCATGTGCAGCTCGACGGGGACGACCGCCTCGATGGCTTCACCGACGGTGTCCCAAGCGGTCCGCACCGAGTTGCGCATCGCCGTGAACGGGCCTTCCTCGGCGGGCCGTTCGCGCAGAGCCGCCACGAAGTGGGACTCGACCATCTCCTGGACGGCGAAGGCGGCCTCTTCCTTGTTGGCGAAGTACCGGAAGAAGGTCCGCTGGGAGACCTCGACGGCGTCGGCGATCTCGTCGACGGTGGTGTGCTCGTACCCCTGTGTCGTGAAGAGCTCGAGCGCGGCGCGCAGCAGAGCGTCGCGGGTGCGCTGCTTCTTCAGCTCACGCAGTCCGGTTCCCGTCACCTCTCGGCCTTCTCTCTGCTGTGATCGCTGTCATCTCGCCTGTCGTTTCGCCGCTTTTCGCAGCTCAGCGTACCTGTGAGCTACGTGACAGTCACCGACTCATGAAATGCTTTGTCAACTGTCAGCGACTGACATTAGTTTTGAACGCATGACTAGTCAGACCACCGTCGAAAAGGCGCCGGCGGACCACGGTCCCGTACCGGCGCCGGCCAAGGGGCTCCGCGGCCACCCCTGGCTGACGCTCTTCGCCGTGGCCATCGGCGTGATGATGGTCGCGTTGGACGGCACGATCGTCGCGATCGCCAACCCGGCCATCCAGAAGGATCTGGGCGCCTCGCTCGCCGACGTCCAGTGGATCACCAACGGCTATCTGCTGGCGCTCGCCGTCGCGCTGATCACCGCCGGCAAGCTCGGTGACCGCTTCGGCCACCGCCAGACCTTCCTCATCGGCGTCTCGGGCTTCGCCCTCGCCTCCGGGGCCATCGGCCTCTCCGACTCCATCGCCCTGGTGGTCACCTTCCGCGTGCTCCAGGGCCTCTTCGGCGCCCTGCTGATGCCGGCCGCGCTCGGCCTGCTGCGCGCCACCTTCCCCGCCGAGAAGCTGAACATGGCGATCGGCATCTGGGGCATGGTCATCGGCGCCTCGACGGCCGGCGGCCCGATCCTCGGCGGCGTGCTCGTCGAGCACGTCAGCTGGCAGTCCGTCTTCTTCATCAACGTGCCGGTCGGCGTCGTCGCGCTGGTCCTCGGACTGGTCATCCTCAAGGACCACCGCGCCGCCCTCGGCCAGGGGCCGTTCGACAAGCACAGCGCGCCGAGGTCCTTCGACATCCCCGGCATCCTGCTGCTGTCCGGCGCGATGTTCGCCCTGATCTGGCCGCTGATCAAGGCCGGAGAGTGGGGCTGGGGCTCGATGAGCACCCTGGGCTGGCTCGCCGGGGCGCTGGTCCTCTTCGCGCTGTTCGCCGCCTGGGAGAGCAAGGTCAGGGAGCCGCTCATCCCGCTGCGGCTGTTCCGCTCCGTCCCGGTCTCCGCGGGCACGGTGCTGATGGTGCTGATGGCCTTCGCCTTCATGGGCGGCCTGTTCTTCGTCACCTTCTACCTGGCGAACGTGCACGGCATGAGCGCCATCGACAGCGGTCTGCATCTGCTGCCGCTCACCGCGATGATGATCGTCTCGTCGCCGCTCGCCGGAGCGCTCATCACCAAGTTCGGCCCGCGCATCCCGCTGGTCGGCGGCATGGTGTGCACGACCGTCGCGATGTTCGGCATGACCACTCTTTCGGCGGACACCGGCACGCTGCCGATGTCCGTCTGGCTGGCCCTCCTCGGTCTCGGCCTCGCGCCGGTCATGGTCGGCGCCACCGAAGTCATCGTCGGCAACGCGCCGCTGGAGCTGTCCGGTGTGGCCGGTGGTCTGCAGCAGGCCGCCATGCAGGTCGGCGGCAGCCTCGGTACGGCGGTGCTCGGCGCGGTCATGTCGGCCAGGGTCAGCTCCGACCTCGCCGGCAACTGGGCGGACGCGAAGCTTCCGCCGCTCCCGCCCGAGCAGCTCGCCAAGGCGAAGGAAGCGGTCGAGGTCGGGATCGCCCCGGTCACCCCGCAGACCCCGAAGCCGGTCGTCGCGCAGATCACCGAAGTCGCGCACGACACCTTCATCTCGGGGATGCACATGGCCTTCACGGTCGCCGGGATCGTCGCGGTGCTGGCCGCCGGGGTCGCTCTCTTCACCAAGCGCGGTGAGAACGCGGAGGCAGGTGCGGGCGCGGCCCACATCTGACGTCAATCGCGTGGTGCGACAGCCCCGCCGTGGGGGCCCCTCCCATGCCGAAGGCCATGGGGGAGCTTCCGGCGGGGCTGTCGCCTATCCGGGTGACCGTCCACGAAGGCCCTTCCGCGTCCCCGTCACCGCCGGTCAGGGTGCGGGTAAGTGATCCACGACGACACGGGGGTTGATCCACCATGCGTACGACCGTCCTCGCCGCCGCCCTGGCCGCGACCACCCTTCTGGCGCCCACCGCCGCCGCCGCGCCCCGGCCCACGCCCGGTGTCTGCGGCCCCGGCGAGCTGTGCCTCTGGCAGGAGCCCGACTTCAAGGGGACCGAGCACGTGTACGACCTGTCCGGGCTCGACATCGAGTCCTGCGTCCCGCTCCCCGCAGGCATCACCGCCCAGGCCCTCGCCAACCGCACCGGACGGCCCGTCACCACCTACCAGTCGGCGGAGTGCGCGGAGACCGGCGAGTTCGACACGTACCCGGGCGGCGGCACCTGGGTGCCGCAATCCCCGTACAAGGTGCGGGCGTTCAAGGTGTGGGAGACGTAGGGGCCTGTCCGGGCACGTCGGGCACGGCACGCGTCGCCCCCGACAGTTGCGCCACCTCCGCCCGCAGCTCCTGGACCTCCCTGGTCAGGGCTTCGAGGAGCGCCGTCTGCCGGCGCTCCTCGGCGTCGTCGCGCTCGAAGCGGGAGATGAACCAGGCCGCGATGTTCGCCGTCACCACACCGAGCAGGGCGATCCCGGACAGCATCAGCCCGACCGCGAGCACCCGCCCGAGGCCCGTCGTCGGTGCGTGGTCCCCGTATCCCACCGTCGTCATCGTGGTGAACGACCACCACACGGCGTCACCCAGCGTCTTGATGTTCCCGTCGGGCGCGTCCCGTTCGACATGCAGCACCGCGAGCGAGCCGAACATCATCAGCCCGACCACCGCCCCGGCCACATAGGTGGTCAGGGTGATCTGCGGGGCCATCCGGGCCCGCCGCCCCACCAGCAGCAGCGTCGAGACCACCCGCAGCAGCCGCAGCGGCTGCACCAGCGGCAGGATCACCGCCAGCAGATCCAGCGGATGCTTGCGGACGAACAGCCGCTTGTACGGCGCCAGCGTCAGCCGTACGACGTAGTCGAAGGCGAACGCGCCCCACACCACCCACTCCACGACCATGCAGAGCTGATGCACCCAGCGCTGTGCGTCGGGCGCCACGATCGGCACGGCGTACGCGACGCCGAACACCACGGCGAGCGCAATGAGTGGCCCCTGCGTACGCGCTTCCCAGCGGACCTGGGCCGTTCGTTCCTTCATGGGGCGCATCGTAAAGGTGCGCGGGGGGACGAAGTCCCCCCGCACGGAGAGCACGGAGAGCTACGCGTCGCCGCCCGCCGCACCCGGGTCGGCCGCCGCCACGTCCAGCAGCTGGTAGCGGTCCACCGCCTGCTTCAGCACCGAGCGGTCGACCTTGCCGTCCTTGGCGAGCTCGGTGAGCACCGCCAGCACGATCGACTGCGCGTCGATGTGGAAGTAACGGCGCGCAGCACCGCGGGTGTCCGCGAAGCCGAAGCCGTCCGCGCCCAGCGAGCTGTAGCGGCCCGGCACCCAGCGGGAGATCTGGTCCGGCACCGACCGCATCCAGTCGGAGACGGCCACGAACGGGCCCTCCGCGCCGCTGAGCTTCTGCGTCACGTACGGGACGCGCTGCTCCTCCTCGGGGTGGAGCAGGTTGTGCTCCTCCGCCGCCACGGCGTCGCGCCGCAGCTCGTTCCAGGACGTCGCCGACCACACGTCGGCCCGTACGTTCCACTCCTCGGCGAGCATCTTCTGGGCCTCGAGCGCCCACGGCACCGCGACACCGGACGCCATGATCTGCGCCGGGACCGCACCGGCCTCGCCCGCCTTGAAGCGGTAGATGCCCTTGAGGATGCCCTCGGCGTCCACACCCTCCGGCTCCGCGGGGTGCTGGATCGGCTCGTTGTAGACGGTCAGGTAGTAGAAGACGTCCTCACCGTGCGGGTGCTCGTCGTCGGAGCCGTACATCCGCCGCAGACCGTCCTCGACGATGTGGGCGATCTCGAAACCGAAGGCCGGGTCGTAGGCGACACAGCCGGGGTTCGTGGAGGCCAGCAGCTGTGAGTGGCCGTCCGCGTGCTGCAGACCCTCACCGGTCAGGGTCGTACGTCCCGCGGTCGCGCCCAGCACGAAGCCGCGCGCCAGCTGGTCGGCCATCTGCCAGAACTGGTCGCCGGTCCGCTGGAAACCGAACATCGAGTAGAAGACGTAGACCGGGATCAGCGGCTCTCCGTGCGTCGCGTACGCAGAGCCGGCGGCGATCAGCGAGGCCGTGCAGCCGGCCTCGGAGATGCCGTCGTGCAGCATCTGACCGGTCGGGGACTCCTTGTACGCGAGCAGCAGGTCACGGTCCACTGCCTCGTACTGCTGGCCCAGCGGGTTGTAGATCTTCGCGCTCGGGAAGAAGGAGTCCATTCCGAACGTGCGGTACTCGTCCGGCGCGATCAGCACGAACCGCCTGCCGATCTCCTTGTCCCGCATCAGGTCCTTCAGCAGCCGGACGAACGCCATGGTGGTGGCGATCGACTGCTGACCGGAACCCTTCTTCACGGCCGCGTACGTCTTCTCGTCCGGCAGGACCAGCGGCTTCGACCGCACGACCCGGGTCGGGACGTACCCGCCCAGCCCCTTGCGGCGGTCGTGCATGTACTGGATCTCCTCCGAGTCACGGCCCGGGTGGTAGTACGGCGGCGGGCCGTCCTCGAGCTGCTTGTCGGTGATCGGCAGCCGCAGCCGGTCGCGGAAGCCCTTGAGGTCGTCGACCGTCAGCTTCTTCATCTGGTGCGTCGCGTTGCGGCCCTCGAAGTTCGGACCGAGCGTCCAGCCCTTGACGGTCTGGGCGAGGATCACGGTCGGCTGGCCCTTGTGGGCGCGGGCCGCCGAGTACGCCGCGTAGATCTTCTTGTGGTCGTGGCCGCCGCGCCCCAGCATCAGGATCTGGTGGTCGGTCATGCCGTCGACCATGGCGCGCAGCCGGTGGTCGTCGCCGAAGAAGTGCTGACGGATGTAGGCACCCGTCTCGGTGGCGTACGTCTGGAACTGACCGTCCGGCGTCGTGTTCAGCTTGTTGACCAGGATGCCGTCGCGGTCCTGCGCGAGCAGCGGGTCCCAGGAGCGGTCCCAGACCAGCTTGATCACATTCCAGCCGGCACCGCGGAACTGCGACTCCAGCTCCTGGATGATCTTGCCGTTGCCGCGCACCGGGCCGTCGAGGCGCTGCAGATTGCAGTTGACCACGAAGGTCAGGTTGTCCAGGCCCTCACGGGCGGCGATGGACAGCTGGCCCAGCGACTCGGGCTCGTCCATCTCGCCGTCGCCGAGGAAGGCCCAGACGTGCGACGCGGAGGTGTCCGCGATTCCGCGCGCCTCCATGTAGCGGTTCATCCTGGCCTGGAAGATCGCGCCGAGCGGACCGAGGCCCATCGACACGGTCGGGAACTCCCAGAATCCCGGCATCAGCCGCGGGTGGGGGTACGACGACAGCCCGTTCGGGTACTTCGACTTCTCCTGGCGGAAGGCGTCGAGCTGCGTCTCGCCCAGCCGGTCCAGGAGGAACGCGCGCGCGTAGATACCGGGCGAGGCATGGCCCTGGAAGAAGATCTGGTCGCCGCCGTCACCCTCGTCCTTGCCCCGGAAGAAGTGGTTGAAGCCCACGTCGTAGAGGGAGGCGGAGGAGGCGAAGGTGGCGATGTGCCCGCCGACGCCGATGCCGGGGCGCTGCGCGCGCGACACCATCACCGCGGCGTTCCAGCGGGTCGCGTTGAGGACCTTGCGCTCGATCTCCTCGTTGCCGGGGAAGAACGGCTCGTCCTTGGTCGCGATGGTGTTCACGTAGTCCGTGCTGCGCATCTCGGGCACGGCCACGCGCTTCTCGCGAGCCCTCTCGATCAGACGCAGCATGAGGTAGCGGGCACGCTCACGGCCGCGCTCGTCCACGGCTGCGTCGAGCGAGTCGAGCCACTCCCGGGTCTCCTCCGGATCGAAATCCGGGACCTGGCTCGGAAGGCCGCCAATGATGATCGGGTTGCGATCGGATCCGGAAGCCACGCTGTTCCTTCGCTGGTCGGTTGCTGTGTCGTTTCGCCGGTCACCATCGTGTACCCCAGGGGAGCAAAACGTCATCTCTACCGAACGGTAACCAACCGGCCCCGATTGGCGGACCGCGGGCTCGGAAGCGTACAAAGGTGGCGAAGGGGTGAGTGGATCTCACCAGGGCGGACGGAGCCCCGGGCCGGTAGTTGCGGCGAGACGGCCGTAAACGTCACCGTTTCGGCGGTCTCAACGGCCGGGTACTTGCGCGATCCGTCCCGCCCGTGTGGACTACGGCCAATGCCTCGCGTACGCGCGCGGCTGAAGCATTTTCCGAAACAAGATCAGGAGGCAAGCCGTGAGCGCGACCGCGGACCACGCGGAGGAGCGGACCAACCCGGCAGCGAGGCTGGGGTTCGAGCCCGGACAGGTGGTCCAGGAGATCGGCTACGACGATGACGTCGAGCACGAGCTCCGTGAGGGCATTGAGGCCGTGATCGGCCAGGAAATCGTCGACGAGGACTACGACGACGTCGCGGACGTCGTCCTGCTCTGGTTCCGCGACGAGGACGGCGACCTTACGGACGCACTCGTGGACGCCATCGGTCTGGTCGACGACGGCGGAACGGTCTGGCTGCTGACGCCGAAGACCGGCCGTGACGGCTACGTCGAGCCCAGCGACATCAACGAGGCCTCCCAGACGGCGGGCCTGTCGCAGACCAAGAGCATCAATGCCGGCAAGGACTGGACCGGCAGCAGGCTGGTCACACCCAAGTCCAAGCGCTGAGGCGCAGCTGTAGAGGGCCCCCGCCGACGACCGTCGGCGGGGGCCTTGTGCGTAGGGTGGACGCCACCGGCACGGACCGGTGCCGGAGCGGCCAGTGAAGGGATACGTGAGTCATGGCGATCGAGGTCGGCACCTTGGCCCCGGACTTCGAGCTGAAGGACAACCACGGGCGGACGGTGACCCTCGCCGAGTTCCGTGGCGAGAAGAATGTGGTGCTGCTCTTCTACCCCTTCGCCTTCACGGGCGTGTGCACCGGTGAGCTCTGCGCACTCCGTGACGAGCTGCCCCGGTTCGTCAACGACGACACCCAGCTGCTCGCCGTCTCCAACGACTCCATCCACACCCTGAGGGTCTTCGCCGACCAGGAAGGCCTGGAGTACCCGCTGCTGTCGGACTTCTGGCCGCACGGCGAGGTCTCGCGGGCGTACGGAGTCTTCGCCGAGGACAAGGGCTGCGCGGTGCGCGGCACCTTCATCATCGACAAGGAGGGCGTGGTGCGCTGGACCGTGGTCAACGCCCTGCCCGACGCGCGGGACCTGACCGATTACGTCAAGGCTCTCGACACTCTGTGACTCCCCGGCCGCGGGCCGCTGTGCTTTCCCGGGGAACACCCCCGGAACCCCCGTCCGCTGTGCTTTCCCGGGGGACACCCCCCGGAACCCCCGGCCGCTGTGCTTCTCCGGGGGACACCCCCCGGAACCCCCGTCCGAAAGACTGTTTCGTCCGGGAACCGGTCACTAGGATCCAGTCGTTGATCCGAATGCCAACGCACGACGGGGGCGCTGCCCCTGAAAACCATATGGGAGGACTCGTGGGAGTCAGCCTCAGCAAGGGCGGCAACGTCTCGCTGACCAAGGCCGCCCCCAACCTGACCGCGGTCACCGTCGGTCTCGGCTGGGACGTACGTACCACCACCGGTACCGACTTCGACCTCGACGCCAGCGCCCTGCTGGCCAACGCCGAGGGCAAGGTCGCGCTCGACGGGAACTTTGTCTTCTTCAACAACCTGAAAAGCCCCGACGGCTCGGTCGAGCACACCGGCGACAACATCACCGGTGAGGGCGAGGGCGACGACGAGCAGATCAAGGTGAACCTGGCCGGCGTGCCGGCCGACGTTCACAAGATCGTGTTCCCGGTCTCGATCTACGACGCCGAGACCCGCCAGCAGTCCTTCGGCCAGGTGCGCAACGCGTTCATCCGCGTCGTGAACCAGGCCAACGGCGATGAGCTCGCGCGCTACGACCTGAGCGAGGACGCCTCGACCGAGACCGCCATGGTCTTCGGTGAGCTGTACCGCAACGGAGCGGAGTGGAAGTTCCGCGCCATCGGCCAGGGGTACGCCTCGGGTCTGCGCGGCATCGCGCAGGACTTCGGCGTCAACGTCTGAGCCGACATCACCTCTGTGTCCGGCGCCGCACACCATCCGTGCGGCGCCGGACGCGCCTGTAATTCCGTACATCCAGGGGAGGACTCACCGTCATGGGCGTCACGCTCGCCAAGGGAGGCAATGTCTCCCTCTCCAAGGCCGCACCCAACCTCACCCAGGTCCTCGTCGGTCTCGGCTGGGACGCACGCTCCACCACCGGAGCGCCCTTCGACCTCGACGCCAGCGCGCTGCTCTGCCAGTCGGGGCGGGTGCTCGGTGACGAGTGGTTCGTGTTCTACAACAATCTGACGAGCCCGGAGGGTTCGGTCGAGCACACCGGTGACAACCTCACCGGCGAGGGCGAGGGGGACGACGAGTCGCTCATCGTGGACCTCTCCAAGGTGCCGGCCCACTGCGACAAGATCACCTTCCCGGTCTCGATCCACGATGCCGACAACCGTGGCCAGACGTTCGGCCAGGTCAGCAATGCCTTCATCCGCGTGGTCAACCAGGCGGACGGCCAGGAGCTCGCGCGGTACGACCTGAGCGAGGACGCTTCGACCGAAACCGCGATGATCTTCGGCGAGCTGTACCGCTACGGCGGCGAATGGAAGTTCCGGGCCGTAGGACAGGGGTACGCGTCGGGGCTCCGGGGCATCGCTCTAGACTTCGGAGTCAATGTTTCCTAAAACATTGCTCCGGCCCGGTCCAAGTCCGGGCCGGCCCTCAGGGCTTTGTGCTGGGGGTCCGGGGGTCGCCCCCCGGGAGAAAGCAGCGTGGAGCCGCGTGCGGCACGGGGGAGACCCGCTACGGCGGGGCCCGTACAACCGATGGGATAGGCAGTGGTCCTGAGAACATTCGGCTGGTCGTTCGCCATTACAGCGATCGGCCTTGCATTCGCCGCCTGGCAGTGGGGGTGGGAGGCGTTCGGGATCGTCCTGATCCTGTCGGTCCTCGAAATCTCGTTGTCGTTCGACAACGCGGTCGTCAACGCCGGAATCCTGAAGAAGATGAATGCCTACTGGCAGAAGATCTTCCTCACGGTCGGCGTGCTCATCGCGGTCTTCGGTATGCGGCTGGTCTTCCCCGTCGCCATCGTCGCCATCAGTGCAAAGGTCGGGCCCATCGAGGCCGTCAACCTCGCGCTGGACGATCCCGAGAAGTACGAGGCCCTGGTCACCGACGCGCACCCGGCCATCGCGGCCTTCGGTGGCATGTTCCTGCTGATGATCTTCCTCGACTTCATCTTCGAGGAGCGGGACATCAAGTGGCTCGCCTGGCTGGAGCGCCCGCTCGCCAAGCTCGGCAAGGTCGACATGCTGTCGGTCTGCGTCGCCCTGATCGCCCTGCTGGTCAGCGCCATGACCTTCGCGACCCACGCCCACACCAGCACCGGCTACGCGGACAAGTCCGCCACGGTGCTGCTCTCCGGCGTCGCCGGTCTGATCACGTATCTGATCGTCGGCGGCCTCTCCGGCTACTTCGAGAACAAGCTGGAGGAAGAGGAGGAGCGCGAGCACGAGGAGGAGGAGAGGGCCAAGGCCGAGGGCAAGCAGGTCTCGGTAGTCGGCCTGGCCGGCAAGGCGGCGTTCTTCCTGTTCCTCTACCTGGAGGTGCTGGACGCGTCGTTCTCCTTCGACGGAGTCATCGGCGCCTTCGCCATCACCAACCACATCTTCTGGATGGCCCTCGGCCTCGGTATCGGTGCCATGTACGTCCGGTCGCTCACGGTCTACCTGGTCCGCCAGGGCACCCTCGACGACTACGTCTACCTGGAGCACGGCGCGCACTACGCGATCGGCGCTCTCGCCGTCATCCTGCTCGTCACCATCGAGCACGAGATCACCGAGCTCGTCACCGGTACCATCGGCGTCGTGCTGATCGCCTGGTCCTTCCTCTCGTCGGTGATGCGCAACCGGCGGCTCGCGGCGGAAGAGTCCGAGGAGAAGGAGCTCGCGGCGAAGGAAGTGTGACGCCGCAGGGTTTGAGGAACGCTCTCAGCGGGGCGGCCAGGAGGCACACCGGCCTCCGGGCCGCCCCTCGCGGTTGTATCGGGACCGGCCCTCGCGGGGCCGGCGCAGGCAGGGGTGGGACATGGCCTTCTGGGATGGTTTGTGGCGCGGCAGGGCAGCGCAGTTCGACTCGGGCAGCGCCTCGACCAACTCCATCCAGCTGACCAGAAGGCACCCCGCGGTCTCGCTCAGCAAGCAGGGCGCCGCCACCGGAAACCTCCGGGTCAACCTCTCGTGGCGGATGCGGACGTCCGACATCGAGGGCCGTTCCAAGCAGAGCGGCCGGCTGCTGAGGCACCCTTTCAAGCTCTTCAAGCCCGATGTGGTCCAGGCGCACACCCAGGGCGTGGTCAATGTGGACCTCGACCTCGGCTGCCTCTACGAGCTGATCGACGGCAGCAAGGGCGTGGTGCAGCCGCTGGGCAGCTTCTTCGGCAGTCTCAATGAGCCGCCCTTCGTGCGGCTCAGCGGCGACGACCGGTTCGGCGCCCCCTCCGGCGAGACGCTCTTCGTCAATCTCGACCACCGCGAGTCGATCAGGCGGCTGCTGTTCTTCGTCTACATCTACGACCGGACGCCGGCGTTCGACCGTACGCACGCGAAGGTGACGCTCTACCCGAGCAACGGGCCGCGCGTGGAGATCGAGCTCGACGAGCGCGCCCCGCAGGCCCGCTCGTGCGCGGTGTTCATGGTGGAGAACGTCAAGGGCGAGCTCATCGTGCGCCGCGAGGTGAAGTTCGTATACGGCTTCCAGGCCGAGCTGGACCGGCTGTACGGCTGGGGACTGCAGTGGGGCCGCGGCTACAAGACCAAGATCTGAGCAGCCGCCCGCCCGCCGCTACTGCCGGATGAACTGGGGACCCATCGGGGGCAGCCGGAAGTTCGGGTCGGGCGCCGGGGCGGCCGCGGCGGCGGGCTGCGGGTAGCCGTACGCGGGCTGCGGATCCGTGGGCGCCGTCGCCGGCTGCGGATAGCCGTACGCGGGGCGCGTCGCCGGGGAAGCGGGCTGGGGGTAGCCGTAGGCCGGCTGGGTCGCGGGCGAGGCCGGCTGCGGGTAGCCGTAGCCGGGCTGTGCCTCCGGCTGCGGCTGTGCCTGCGGCTGGGTCTGTGCCTGCGGCTGTGGCTGGGCCTGTGCCTGGGTCTGTGCCTGGTTCTGTGCCTGGGTCTGTGTCTCGGGCCGGGCGGGCGGCTCCTCCGCCGGGGTGCTGTCGTCCACCGAGATGCCGAAGGCCGTGGCCAGGCCGATCAGCCCGGTCGGATAGCCCTGACCCACCGCGCGGAACTTCCAGCCCTCTCCGCGCCGGTACAGCTCACCGCAGATGATCGCGGTCTCCTCGCCGGTCTCCGGCCGCACGTCGAACACGGCCAGCGGCTCGCCGTCCGACGTGGCGGCGTCGTACAGCATGATCCGCAGATCCGGTACGCCCGAGAAGGTGCCGCCGTCGGAGGAGGCCGCGATGACCACCTGGTCGACCGAGGCGTCGAGCGAGCCGACATCCGCCTGGACGGTGTCGGTGAGCCCATCGGCGACACGCTTCTTGGGCAGCAGCCGAACCAGCCCGGAGGGGTGGCGGGGCTGGTTGTAGAAGACGAAGTCCTCGTCGGCGCGCACACGGCCGTCGGAGCCGAGCAGCAGGGCGGAGGCGTCCACGTCCGGGACCCCGGCGCCGGTGGTCCAGCGCAGAACGGCTCGGACGGCGGTCGCTCCGAGCGGAACGTTGGAGCCCTTCAGCATCGCGTGCGTCATGCCCGTCATCCTGCCTTCCCACGCCCCGGGCGGACAACGCGGGGGCGCCAGGGCATGTCCCGGCCCGGTACGGGGCAGCCTGTGTCGGGGACGCGAAGGGGACGAGTTACCTGGATTTCATGCACTTGGGGAACTCTTGACACCTGTCCCTACGTACTATTACCGGCCACCAATCGACAGGGCCGCATAGGCAGTACGGGGGACTCAGATGCGTCATTTCGGGCATATCTCGACCGCTGCCCGGAAGGAATTGTTCTACCAGGAGCCGTCCGAATTCGACGTCGGCTCCCCTGCCCGCATGCTCTCCTGCGCGCTCGGAGCGACGCTCTACAGCCCGGCGACCCGGCCGCGACTCGCGGACGACGTGATCAAGCAGGGTGCGCGCGGAGTCGTCTCCATGGTGCTCTGCCTGGAGGATTCGATCGACGACGCCGAGGTCTCCGACGCCGAGGAGAACCTGGTCCGCCAGTTCGCCGACCTCGACGCGCGCGGCGTCGAGGTGCCGCTGCTCTTCATCCGGGTGCGCGAATCCGGCCAGATCGAGGACCTCGTCCGGCGTCTCGGCGACTCGGTCCGGCTGTTGTCCGGATTCGTACTCCCCAAATTCACCGAAGAGCGCGGCGGCCCGTTCCTGGAGGCCCTCAGCGCCGCGGAGGCCACGACCGGCCGCCGGCTGTACGCGATGCCGGTGCTCGAATCGCCCGAGCTGCTCCACCTGGAGACCAGGTTCGACACGCTCGCCGGCATCTCCCGCGCCGTCGGCAGGCACCGGGAGCGGATCCTCGCGCTCCGCCTCGGCGTCACCGACTTCTGCTCGGCGTACGGACTGCGCCGCTCGCCCGACATGACGGCGTACGACGTCAAGATCGTCGCCCATGTCATCGCGGACGTCGTCAATGTCCTCGGCCGAGCCGACGGGAGCGGATTCACCATCACCGGGCCCGTCTGGGAGTACTTCCGCCTTCAGGAGCGGATGTTCAAACCGCAGCTCCGGCGCAGCCCGTTCCTCGAGGTACGGGCCGAGAAACTGCGCACCACGCTGATCGAGCACGACCTCGACGGACTTCTGCGGGAGATCGAGCTGGACCGCGCCAACGGACTGCTCGGCAAGACCTGCATCCACCCCTCCCACGTACTGCCCGTACACGCACTGTCAGTGGTCAGTCATGAGGAGTTCAGCGACGCGCAGGACATCCTTCGCCCCGAGCGGGGAGGAGGAGGGGTGATGCGTTCGGCGTACACGAACAAGATGAATGAAGTGAAGCCGCACCGCGCCTGGGCGGAGCGCACTCTGCTGCGCGCCGAGGTGTTCGGCGTCGCTCGTGAGGACGTGGGCTTTGTGGAGCTGCTCACCGCCGGTCTGGCAGGCTGATGAAGGAGGAAGAAGAAGCAGTGGTGTGGTCGGGTAGCTGGGTCTCCCAGCGGCTGGGAGTGGAGCTCGTCGCAAACGGCGACGGTGCCGACGGCGAGCTGAGGTCGCTGCTGGGCCTGGCCCTGCGGCGCAACCCGAAGCGGGCACACCTGCTGGTGTCGCATGTACTGGGCAAGCATGTGCCGCAGAGCCCGGCCGTCGTGTACGGATACGGGTTCGCGCTCGGCCTGCGCGTACGCGAGCTGCTCGGGCATGAGGAGGCCGCGCGCGCCATGGTCCTCGGCTATGCGGAGACCGCGACCGGCCTCGGCCACTCGGTCGCCGACGGGCTGGGCATCGTGCCCTATCTGCACTCGACGCGGCGCCCCGTCGACGGCCTCGCCCAGGCCGGTGGCTTCGAGGAGTCGCACTCCCACGCCACCTCGCACCTCCTGCTCCCCGAGGACCCGAAACTGCTGGCGGGCGAGGGTCCGCTGGTCCTGGTGGACGACGAGTTCTCCACGGGCAACACCGTCCTGAACACGATCCGCGACCTGCACGAGCGATACCCGCGCAAGCGGTACGTGATCGTCGCCCTCGTCGACATGCGCTCGGCGGCCGATCTGGGCCGCGTGGAGGCCTTCGCGAAGGAGATCGACGCCCGGATCGACCTGGTGGCCACGGCCGAGGGCACGGTGCGCCTGCCGGCGGGGGTCCTGGAGAAGGGCCGGCGTCTGGTGGCGGAGCACGAGGCCGCCGCGGCGGCCGCCGAGGGCGCCACCGCTCCGGCAGTGGGCGCCACCGCTCCGGCAGTGGGCAGGGATGCCGTCGAGTCCTGCCCGGGCGCTGCCGCGCCGCGCGCGGCCGAGCGGTC
>NZ_JBSGZO010000019.1:0-45485 GCF_053611045.1 Streptomyces sp. NPDC054841
AGCCGGGTCAGGGGTCTCGATCACCGCCGGGAAGACGGTGTTCCGCGTTCGTGGTCAGGACTGCTTCTTCGTCATGGTGCGCATGCCCCAGAAGCCGCAGAGGAGGAGGAGGCCGAAAGCGGCGAGGGTGCCGTTGAGGGCGGCGCTGCCGGTGTAGTCCTCCCCGGCGAAGGCACGCAGCGCTTCCACCACGTGGCTCAGCGGGTTGAGGCGGGAGGCATTGTGAAGCCAGTCGGGGGCGGCCTCCATGGGCAGGAGGACGCCGGACAGGAGCATCAGCGGCACCAGCAGCATGCTCAGCAGGGGGGCGAACTTGTTCTCCTCACGCAGCTTGAGCGCCAGCGCGTACGACGCGGAGCTGATGGCCCCCGCGAGGACGCACACCAGAAGGAGGGAGAGTACGACGCCCACCACCGGCTCATGGAAGCCGAAGAACATGGCGGCGCCCATCAGTATGAGGCCCTGGACAGCGAGCTGGGCCATGTCGCTGAGCACCCTGCCGAAGAGGAGGGCGCCGCGGCTGACCGGCGCGACCCGTAGCCGTTCCATCACGCCGGAGCGCAGCTCGGGCGTCAGGGAGAAGCCCGCGTAGGCGGCGCCGAAGAGGGTGAGCTGCATCAGCATGCCGGGCACGAACCACTGCCAGGCGTCGATGTTCTTCGGCAGGGTCCCCTCCAGCAGCGGCCCGAAGAGGATGAGGTACACGAGGGGGCCGGAGATGCCGACGATGTGCCCGATGGGGCTGCGCATCCACGGCCGGGCGGAGCGGACGAACACCAGTCGGGTGTGGTGGAGGATTTGCATGGTCTGTCACTCCTTGCCCGGCCCGGGCGCGGCCTCGGGCTGGTGCTGGTTCTCGGCGTTCGCGTCCCGCAGGCTGCGGCCGGTGAGGGTGAGGAACACGTCGTCCAAAGTGGGCCGTTGGGTACGGATGGACTTCACGGTGGCCTGCCGGCGGTCGAGTTCGCGCACCAGGATGGGAACGACCGTGTGTCCGCGGGAGATGCGGAAGGTCACGGCGTGCTCGTCGAAGTCCACGTCGCGGGCCCCGGGGAACCGCGAGACGGTCTCGGCGACGTTGGTCAGCTGGTCGGTCTCGATGGTCACCAGGTCGCCGGAGACGTCGTTCTTGAGGCCCTCGGGGGTGCCTTCGGCGATGATCGTGCCGCCGTCCAGGACGAGGATGCGCTCGCAGAGGGCGTCGACCTCGTCGAGGTAGTGGGTGGTGAGGAAGATCGTGGTGCCGTGGTGGTCCCGCAGGGACCGGATGTGCTCCCACAGATTGTTGCGGCTCTGCGGGTCGAGCGCGGTGGACGGCTCGTCGAGAAAGACCAGCTGCGGCTGGTGCAGCACGCCGAGCACGATGTCGAGCCGTCGCCGCTGGCCGCCGGAGAGTGTGCCGACGGTGCGTTTCTCCATGCCTTCGAGCTCGTACTGGCGCAGCAGGATGCGCACGCGGCGGCGGGCGGCGGCACGTTGCATGCCGTACAGCCCCGCCTGGGTCATCAGTTCCTCACCGACCCTCATGTTGAGGCCCGCACCGTTGCCCTGGCCGACGTAGCCGATGTTGCGGCGCACGCCGGAGGGGTCGGCCATCAGGTCGCAGCCCGCGATGATGGCCTCGCCCGCGGAGGGCTCGAGCAGGGTGGAGAGCATGCGCAGCGTGGTGGTCTTCCCGGCGCCGTTGGGGCCGAGGAAGCCGACGAGCTCACCCTCGGCGACATCGATGTTCACGCCGCTCACCGCGTGCACGGTGTTACCCCTGCTGCGGAAAGTCTTGGTGAGATCCCTGACCTTCAGCATTTGTTGTCCTCATCCGGAACGGCACGACTGCGCTGGCGGCATCGGAAAACAGCGCAATCGACCGTCCCGGAAATGGAATGTGAAGACGCCGCACGACGAGAGAAAGGTGGCGCATGACAGGCATCGGAAAAGTAGTCAGCGGGGCGCTGCGGTAACAACCCCTAACTCCCCCAGACCTGTTGTCCACCCGTACCCCACCCCATAACCCGGCGTGTAGGCTCGACCACACCGGGGCACCTACAGCAGGGAACGGCGGCACGGGCTGCCGCGAAACGGCTGGTCGGAACCGGACGACCGGTACCGCCGAACTGTGGGTTCCGCTCGCGGCCCGCGATGGGGCGGTGCACGGACCTGGCGGGAAAACACCGGTCGGCGCCGCTTGTTCTCCACCTGAATCTCAACCGGGGGACCGAGGCCCGGCAAGTCGGCTCAACCCTAGGATCGGCACACACAGCGACGGGCAGCATCGGCTCTCGAAAGGACGTGAGAATGTCCGTGGTCACTCAGGACGTCGAGTTGATCAGCATCAACCAACCCCAAGTGCCCGGCACTTTCCAGCTGGCCTGTTTCCCCTCCCTCGTCGGGTCGGCGTCTTTCATGGTCCTGTCGGAACTGCTGCTGCCCACCGTCGAGGTGCTCGCCCTGCGTTATCCGGACCCGTGGGGCGGCGACGAGCTGCCTCGCATCGCCGAGAACGAGGCGTTGGTCGACTCGGCCTTCCGTGCGCTGGTGGAGCGCGCCGACGGCCGCCCGCTGGCGCTGTTCGGCCACCGGGCCGGTGCCTGGGTCGCCTACCGGGTGGCGCAGCGGCTCGAGCGGGAGACCGGCACGGTGCCGTCGACCCTGTTCGTCTCCGCGCGGGTGGCGCCGCCCGAGTGCGTCGCGTCGGCACAGGCGCCGGGGCTGAGCTGCCGGGTGGTGGCGCTGGCCGGCAGCCGGGACCGCAAGGCGCCGCTGGCGGGTGTCCACGCATGGGCGCGCTGCACCAGGGGCCACTTCGACGTGGAGGTGCTGCCCGGCACCGCCGACTATCTCGACTCCAGCCGACGCCAGGTGGTGAACCTCATCCATGACCAGCTCATCTCCCTCCCCGAGCTTCGGGAGCACGACGAGCTCGGGCGCCCCGGGGCCCCCGCACGTCCCGCAGCCTCTGCGCGCGCCGAGCTTCCCGGGTTCCCCGGGTGACCGGCCCGCTGAGCGCGCCGCAGGTCACCCCGTGAACAGGCACGCGACCGAGCGGCCGATCCGGCTGGCGGTGGTGGACGACCAGCAGATCGTCCGGGAGGGGCTGACCGCCCTGGCCGGGCTGATCGACGGAGTGGAGGTGGTCGGGGACGCCTCGGACGGGCACGCCGCGCAGCGGCTCGTCGCCGAGCGCTCCCCCGACGTCGTCCTGATGGACATCCGGATGCCGGTGCTCGACGGTATCGAGGCCACCCGCCTGATCACCGCGCACCACCCGGACGTGGCGGTGCTGGCGCTGTCCACGTACGCCGACGACAGCCTGATCGCCTCGGTCCTGGCAGCGGGCGCCCGCGGCTACCTGACCAAGGACGCGGGGCGGGCCGAGATCTCAGCCGCCCTCAAGTCGGCCGTGGCGGGCAACTTCACGCTGGACGCGGCGGCTTCACGCCGCCTGGTGGAGGTGCTGTCGGCGCCACCGCGGCAGGAGGTGCGGCCGCCCCGCCCGCCGGCGCCGGACGGGCTGACCCGGCGCGAGGTGGAGGTGCTGCGGCTGGTGGCGAAGAGCTTCAACAACGCGGAAATCGCCGGGGCGCTGTTCATCAGCGAGGCGACGGTCAAGACGCACATCAACAACATCTACGCCAAGGCCGGGGTCCGCAACCGGGCCGAGGCCGTCCGGTACGCCTACGACCAGGGGGTCTGCACCCAGTAGCGGTCTGCACCCAGGACCGGTCTGCACCCAGGAGCGGCGACGCCGCCGTGGGCCTGCGTCAGGCCGGCACCTGCGCAGTGACCAGCCAGTGCCGGCTGCCGCCGTGCCCGGGCTCCGGTTCGCGCACGCCCGCGGTCAAAGTGCCGCCGACCAGGGCGAGGCGCTCGTGCATGCCCGCCAGGCCGTAGCCGGGCACGTGGTTGTCCCGCTGCACGGGCGGCTCGGCGGGGAGTTCGTTGGCGAGGCCGACCCACACCACTCCCTCGCCGTAGCCGAGGGTCACGTCGATGCGCCGTCCGGGGGCGTGCCGTCCCGCGTTGGTCAGCGCCTCGCGGGCGGCCTGGAGCAGGGCGACGGTGCCGGCTGTGGAGAGGGGCAACGGCCGGCCGTGCTGGTGGAAGCCGACGGTGACGTGGTGGTCCCGCTTGTGGGCCTGGACCAGTTCGGCGAGCGCGTCGGACAGCGGGGGCACGTCACCGCGGAGCGCCGCCACCGCCCTGCGCGCCTCGCTCAGCCCCTCCTTCACCAGCCGCCGGGAGCGCCGCACCTGCGACAGCGCCTGCATGGGGTCGTTGCGTTCACTCAGCAGCGCTTCGGCGACTTCCAGTTGCACGCTGAGCGCGCCCAGCGAGTGGGCGAGCACGTCGTGCATCTCGCGGGCGATGCGGGCCCGTTCGTCGAGCGCCGCGGCGCGCGCCTGCTGTTCGTTGATCTTCTCGGACTGTTCCAGCAGCTGCTGCCCCTGCCGGATCTGCACGCCGTACTGGCGCCGGTTGAGCCCGAAGAGGATGGGTACCACCAAGATCGGCAGCGGGCCGACCGCCTGCACGAGTGAGCCGCTCGTCGCCAGGCCGATGGCCGCGGTCGCGGCGGGCGGGACGGTGACGGCGAAGACGATCTGCCCGGCGGACGGCTCGTCGAGGGCGGCCAGCCTGCCCAGCATGATGCAGCACATCACGAGGGTGGTGAGGTCTCCGGTGAAGCCGACCCACACGGCGGCCAGCAATGTGCCGGTCGCGAGGGCGAGTTGCGCGAAGCGGGGGAAGGCCGGGCCGCACAGGACGAAGGTCAGCCAGCACGCCAGCACGGAACCGTAGATCGTCCACGAGCCCATGCCGCTGTCGGTGGGGGTGACGAGCAGCGCCAGCAACAGCCCGACGGTGCCCAGCAGTTGCACCACGAGCCAGCTGGGGACGCGGTCGACGAGGAGGAGGGGGCGGCCCAAGGTGTGATTCCCATGCGGTCGCGGCGGGCGGAGCGCTCCCCATTGTGCCGTGGCGGGCGGCACGGGGGCGGCCGGGTGGCAAGACAAGGGATCGTAGGGGTGCGGATAAGGGTTCCCTGCCCCTGCCGCCGCTTGAAGAATCGGCCGGGATGAGGGGGCGTGCTGCACCCTCCGTGTCCGGTACGAGGAAGGAAGCGTGCGACCAGTGAGCGCGAAGATCTTTGCCCCTGACTCCGTGCGTACCCTGACCGAGTTCGAGCACGACGCGCTCCGCGTCGCGCAGGTGCTCGGCGAGCGGGGCGTCGGCCTCGGGACCCGGGTGACGCTCAAGGCGGGCAACTCTCCCGCGTGGGTGACGACTCTGCTTGCGCTGATGCACCTGGGTGCGTCGATCGTGCTGGTCGACCAGCAGGAGCACGCGGAGGAGACCCGGAAGATCATCCTGCGGACCGGCACGAAGCTCGTCCTCAGCGACGATGGGGCGCCGCTGGACAAGGACCAGGAGACCACGCACCTGTACGAGTTGCTGGTGGCGGCCGCGGGCCGGGACGTGGCGGGGCGGCAGTTGACCGTCGCTGCCTGGTGCGACCTACCCGACGGGCTGGTCATGTGGACGTCCGGTTCGACGGGCTCGCCCAAGGGCGTCGTCAAGTCGGGCCGCAAGTTCCTCACGAACCTGGAGCGGAACGCGGACCAGGTCGGACACCGCGCGGACGATGTCCTGATGCCGCTGCTGCCGTTCGCCCACCAGTACGGCCTGTCCATGGTGCTGATCGCCTGGCTGCGGCGCTGCTCCCTGGTGATCGCCCCGTACCGGCGCCTGGACCATGCGCTGTTGATGGCGGAGGAGTCGGGCGCCACCGTCATCGACGCCACCCCGGCCAGCTACCGCAGCATGCTCAACCTGGTGACGCGCAAGCCGAGCCTGCGGCCTGCGCTGGCACGGCAGCGGATGTTCTGCGTGGGCGCGGCCCCGCTGGACGACCCGCTGGTGGCCCGGTACCAGGCGGAGTTCGGCATGCCGCTGCTGGACAGCTACGGCAGCACCGAGCTGGGCAACATCGCGTTCGCGACACTGGAGAACCCGGTGGCGTGCGGACGGGTGATGGACGGGATCCGGATGCGGGTCGTCGACGAGGAGGGCCGCGAGGTGGCCCCGGGCGAGCCCGGCGAACTGGAGGTGGACACCCCCGACGGGATGGAGGGCGTGCTCGCCGAGGACGGCACGCTGGTGCCCGCGACGCACGGATGGCAGCGCACGGGGGACCTGGGCCGCATCGATGCGGACGGGAACGTATTCGTGCTGGGCCGCAAGTACGCGGTGCACCGCATGGGTTACACCCTCTACCCGGAGCTGATCGAGCGCAGGGTGGCCGCGAAGGGCTGTTCGGCCCGGATCGTGGCGCTGCCCGACGAGCGACGCGGTGTGCAGCTGGTCTTCTTCGTCGAGGACGAGGCGGGGCTGGGCGAGGCGTACTGGCGGGAGCGGCTGCGGGAGATGCTGGCCGCCTACGAGAGTCCCGACCGAGTGTGCGTGCTCGAGCACTTCCCGCTCAACCGGAACGGCAAGCCGGACAAGCGGAAGTTGGAGCAGCTGGCCCGGGGCTGAAACATCGCGAAGCGCCCGTCCCTCCGGTGGTGCCGGGGGGACGGGCGCTTGCCAGGGCCTGTCCGGACCCTGGGGGGCTCACCCCTGGAGCTTCATGCCCTCGGGTGAGGTGAGGCCCTTGTCGGGGTGGGCACGGAACGTCGCCGTCCACGCGGTGGGCGGGCAGGTCGTGCCGTTGGGGTGCTGTTCCGTCAGCCTGGCCCGGGTGCTGTCCTCGACGACCGTGTCACCGCTCTTCGCGGACGTCACGGTGAGCCGCACCGGCACGGTGGACGCACCGATGTCGTCGGGGAGTTTGACCGACAGCGAGGCGAACGGGTCGTCGGGACTGCCCGATGTCCGCTCCTCGCAGGTGCCGTCCACGCACAGCCGGATCCGCGCCGCGTCCCGGCCGCCGAAGTCGGCGGGCCGCCACACGGCGGAGACCTGCGAGTCCGCGCCGGCCTTGGTGCACGGCGTGTCCTGGCCGAGGAGCGAGCATCCGGTCAGGGCCGCCGCCAGCAGCGGTGTGAGCAGGACGCGGCGCATGTCAGTACCTCGCTACCGTGCCGGGGAAGGCGCTGTTGGCCAGCCCGATGTCGGTGAAGTACAGCCAGCACGGGTCGAACAACCCGCCGCTGTTGTCGCTGCCGCCGCCACCGCCGCCGGAGATGATGCCCTTGGCGTAGGCGCGTCCGCTGCTGTCGACGGTGTACACCGGACCGCCGGAGTCACCGTTGATCGTGCAGGATCCGGACGTCTTCTTGGCGACGACCATGTTCTTGGCCGTCGTACCGCCGGAGTAGTGGATGGTCGCCTGGGTGGCGGTCACCTGCCAGCCGCACTTCTCGCCGGTCATCATGCCTCCCGTGCATGCCTTGTCGCTCTCTTGCGCCCAGCGACGCCAGTAGTCCTGGACGGGCCGGGACGAGCTGGACGTCTTGCCGCCCTTGTAGATCCGGGCCGACACGGAGCTGTCGCTGTTGATCCGGTACAGCGACAGGTCACCCGAGTAGTAGCTCTGGCCGGAGAGACCGGAACGACGTCTGCAGTCCAGCTCAGCAGTACGTCGTTGGCTTCGGCGAGTGCTACCGCGCCTCGGGCTGCGTCGTTCGCCTTCAGCCGTGGCCAGTCCCTCAGCGTGTTTGCCGTGGAAACGGTGCGACGTCGTCGGGGCGGCCATCCCACCCGGGCCATGGCGAGCGTGCAGGAATGCGCCGCGTGGTACAAGAGCGCCTGGCCGCTGGGGCCCGTACCCGTACGGCGCGTGTGTTGGCGGAATTCATCCCAGACGTGGCGGGTTCTCTAGAACCGGAGTTTCCGCATGGACCGCTGATGGTAGGTGTTGATCGTTCACAGGTGAGGGGAAAGGGAGGGGCATGGCTCGCAGCGATGGCTGGGGACGGGTCGGTGGGGAATTCTTCACGCCGGGGTCTTCCTCCTTCACAGAGTTCCTCGCGGCCCATCGGCCCGAATTACTGAGTCTGGGGCGGTTGTTGCCGGAAGGGGTTCAAGCCACATCGGACCAGGTGCCGCACGGCACCACCATCCTGGCCCTCTCCTACCAGGACGGGGTAATGATCGCGGGTGATCGAAGGGCCACCATGGGCAACCTGATTGCTCAGCGAGACCTGGAGAAGGTACATCCCGCCGATGACTACAGCGCGCTCGCCTTCGCAGGGAGTGTCGGACTCGCCCTCGATCTGGTCAAGCTGTTCCAGGTGGAGGTGACGCACTTCGAGAAGATCGAGGGCGTACCCATGACCCTCAAGGCGAAGGCAACCCGGCTGGCCACCATGGTCCGCCAGAACCTCGGGATGGCCATGCAGGGCATGGCCGTGGTCCCCCTTCTCGTCGGATACGAACCGATGGCCCCCTCAGGACGGAACGGGCGCATCTTCAGCTACGACGTGACAGGCGGCCCGTACGAGAAGCACGACTTTCACGCCGAGGGGTCCGGTTCTCCCTTTGCCAGAGGGGCGTTGAAGAAGTTGTACCGGCCTGGCATGTCCCGACGCGAGGGGGCCCTGGCCGCGCTGCAGGCGCTCTACGATGCGGCGGACGACGATTCCGCGACCGGTGGCCCGGACATCGGCCGGCGTATCTTCCCCATTGTGTCGGTCATCACTGAGGACGGATTCGAGCAGTTGCCGGAATCGGAGATCGAGGAGCTGAGCCGCGCGATGGTCGAGACGCGACGCGGGCAGCCGGACGGGCCGACCGCCGGCGTGTGAGGCGGGTGTTGGGCCACACCACTTCGCAGTGATGGGCGGCGGGTCGCGGACGTCCTGCCGCCCCCCGCCGCGAGGACGTCACCCCCTGCGGCCGACCCATCTCCCGGGCACCCGGCCCTCGCCCTCACCCTCACCCAGCCCGTAGCACGATGCCTCGTGGTGCGGCGCCCTCGTTCACTGGCAGGTGGCCGCCAACGCCCTCGGCTTACAGAGGAACGACGCCGGTGTCCCGCTGAGTTGCACTGCGATGAACAACCGGCGCACGGCATACAGCGTATGTGCGGCGCCGCACGCGGTCCCGGCCTGCCCGGTTTTCGGAGCCTTGCCCGGAGCAACAACACGAGTCTGCGGGTGGTCATCGCATGACGTGCTGCAGTGCATCGGAAAACCGCGCTTGAAGATCGACTTCGCCTCGCCAATAGTGAGGTCCAGGTGATCTGGACGGCGGCCCGTTGCCGCCGGAGAACGGTTCGGCCTGCACGGCAGCCGATTCGGCCAGTCCATTCTGCCGCCTGGCATGTGCTGAGGGAGAGGCATGTTACCCACTGAAAGACCGCCCAGCGTCCATGATATCAGCGCGTTCCTGCGGTCCCGGCTCCGGGACCTGCTGGACGCGGACATGGACGAGATGAACCGGTCGGTGCCCCTTCGCCAGTACGGGCTGGACTCGCTGAAGTCCACGGTTCTGGCCGCAGAGCTGTCCGAATTCCTCGGCCACCCGGTGCCGGTCACCTTGGTGTGGGACCACCCGACGATCGACGGCCTCTGCCGGTCTCTGGCCCGCGATCCCCGCCAGGCCGACACCGACTCAGCAGCCGATGTGCCGCCGTACCCGCACGCGGCGCACGATCCCGCGGAGCCCATCGCCCTGGTGGGAATCGGGTGCCGGCTTCCTGGTGCCGCGGACCCGGCCTCGTACTGGCGGCTGCTCATGGAAGGCCGGGACGCCGTCGGCACAGTGAGTCCCGCTCGCCGGGAACTCCTGGAACGGGACGGCACGACGGCCTCGTTCCGATGGGGCGGATACATCGACGCCGTTGACATGTTCGACCCCCTCTTCTTCGGAATCTCGCCGCGCGAGGCCGTCTCCATGGACCCCCAGCAGCGTTTGGTGCTGGAGACGGCCTGGGAGGCCCTGGAGGACGCGGGCATTCCACCGGATCGACTCCGCGGAAGCCGCACCGGAGTCTTCATGGGCTCCAGTTGGAGTGACTATGCCGCGCTGGCACACCAGAACGGCGGACACGGCACCATCGGACCCCACACGGCGACAGGCACGCTGGACAGCATCATCGCCAACCGCGTCTCCTACGTCCTCGGGCTGAACGGGCCCAGCATGGCCCTCGACACGGCCTGCTCGTCCTCCCTCGTCGCGGTACATCTCGCCTGCCAGTCGCTCAGGGATGGCGAATCCGAACTCGCCCTGGCCGGAGGCGTCAACCTCAACCTCCTCGCCGACCACTTCCTCGCCATGGAACAGGCCGGTGCACTGTCACCCGAAGGCAGGATCAAGGCCTTTGACGCGCGAGCCGACGGCTATGTGCGCGCCGAGGGTGCGGCAGTGGCCGTCCTTGCTCCGCTGCGGGTGGCGCTGGAGCGCGAACTTCCCGTGTACTGCCTGATCCGAGGCAGTGCGGTGAACAACGACGGCCTCAGCAACGGGCTCACCGCCCCCAGCCCCCGCGCCCAGGAAGCTCTTCTGCGGACCGCCTACTGGCGGGCGGGCGTCGAGCCGTCCCTGGTGGACTATGTGGAGTGCCACGGTACCGGAACCCCGCTGGGAGACCCGATCGAGGTCAAGGCCCTCGCGACCGTGATGGGCGAGGGCCGCGAGGACGGGGATTTCCTGCGGATCGGATCGGTGAAGACCAACATCGGACATCTCGAGCCCGCCGCGGGCATCGCGGGTCTGATCAAGGTGGCTCTCGCGCTGCGCAACAAAGTCCTCCCGGCCAGCCTCCACTACAGCAGACCCAACCCGCAGATCCCTTTTGGCGACATGAATCTGAGGGTCCAGGACCGGACAACCGTCTGGCCGAGCCGTTCAGACGCCCGCCGGGCAGGCGTCAGCGCCTTCGGCATCGGCGGCACCAACTGCCACGTCGTCACCGAGGAGTTCAGGCAGCCGGAGTGCTCCCTCCTTGTGCTGGGCGAGGATTCCGAGCGGGAGCTGGCGGACCGGGTGGCCGAGATTCGTGGCGCACTGGCCGACACTCCCGGTACGGACCTGCAGGTGCTGTGCCGACAGGCTGCCGACGCCAAGCCGGCGGGCGCGTTCAGGCTGGCGGCGGTGGCGCGCGACCGAGACGAACTCAGCACGCAGCTCGCGTCCTTCACCGCCGGCCTGACGGCCCCGGGTCTGGCCACGGGCACAGGCGGCACAGGCGGCACAAGGCAACTCCGGGTGGCCTTCCTCTGCTCCGGCACCGGCAGCCAGTGGCTCGGCATGTGCAGGGAACTCCTCGCGGGGATGCCCGCGTTCCGCCGCTTCATGGTGCGCGCCGACCAACGCGTGCGGAAGTCTGCCGGCTTCTCCCTGATCGACGAACTGCACGCCGCCCCGGAGCACTCCCGGCTCAATGACATGGAGGTCGCCCAACCGCTTCTGTTCTGCATTCAGGCGGCCCTGGCGGACACCTGGCGCTCGCTGGGCGTCGAACCCCACCTCGTGGTCGGCCAGAGCATCGGTGAGTTCGCCGCCGCTCACATCGCAGGAGCGCTCGACTTCGACGACGCCCTGCTGCTCGCGACACAGCACGCCAGGCTCGTGCAACAACTCGCCGTGGGCCGCGGGGACACGATGGTGGTCGAGACGGACGAGAGGACCCTCACCCCGCGTCTCAGCGCCTTCCACGGCCGCCTGACGGTAGCCGGTCACAACAGCCCCGGATCCCTCCTGGTGTCGGGCGAGACGGAGGCACTCGAAGCCCTCGCCGAACAGCTGGCGACGGACGGTATCACCGCACATCGGGTACGTATGGGATACCCGGCGCACTCGCCCTCGGTGGATCCGGTGCTGGCTCCCCTGCGGGCCGCGCTCGAAGGACTCAGGCCGACCGGTACCCGTCTTCCCATGATCTCGGCCGTCACAGGGGAGATAACCGCAGGCGGCGACCTCGGCCCCGACTACTGGGTGAGGAACGTCCGGGAACCGAGCGACGTGGCAGGCGCCCTGAGAACCGCCGAGCAACAGGGTGTGGATGTGGTCGTCGAACTCAGTCCCCACCCCGTACTGCTGAAGCCGGTGAGGGAGCTGTTCGCCGGACGGCCCGTGATCTGCCTCCCCTCGCTTCAGCGAGGCACTGACGACAGCTGGAGTTTGCTGTCGTCGCTCGGAGAACTGCACGCGGCAGGTCTGCCGGTCGCCGCCAGTTCCTTCGTGACGGGGCTGCGGCCGCGCCATGTGACACCCGGCGGACCAGGAGCGCTCGCACCGGCCCGCCGCACGCCCGAGTGGCAGGACGGGGCGAACCTGGTGCCGGTGACCGCCCACAGCCGGGAAGCGCTGGTGGACACCTGCCGTGAGCTGTCCAACCACATCGAGCGCGACGCCGGCCTGTGGGTGCCCGACCTCGCACACACCCTCGCAAACAGGCGCTCCCACCACCAGCACCGGGTCGTTCTCCTCGCGCGTGACCGTCAGGAACTCCTGGACAACCTCGCACGCGTGACCAGCCGCGAGGCGCACCCGGGCATCTTCGAAGGCACGGTCACCGGCAACCGCGAGGAGATGGTCGCCTTCGTCTTCAACGGCAGCGGCACACAGTGGCCGGGCATGGGCACGGACCTGCTGCGGTGGCACGCCGGGTTCCGGGAGCAGATGGAACTCTGCGATGCCACGGTGCGTGACCTGGCAGGCTGGTCGGTGATCGAGGCGATGTCCGCTCCCGCCGACCGGTCACGGCTGGATGACGTGGACGTCATGCATCCCGTGCTGTTCTCACTCCAGGTCTCACTGGCGCGAGTGTGGACCGACCTCGGGCTGCGACCGACAGCACTCGTCGGCCACAGCGTCGGCGAAGTGGCCGCGGCCTGTGTGGGCGGAGCGCTGTCCCTGGAGGATGCCGCACGCGTCGCTGTCATCCGCTCCTCCCTCATGCAGCACGAGGTCGGCGAGGGCGCCGTGATCGCGGTGGAGGCGCCGGCCGAGGCCCTTGCGGCCCACCTTGCGCGGTACGACGGGCAGGCGTTCCTCGCCGCGGTCAACAGCCCCACCAGCGTTGCCGTGTCCGGCTCGAAGGACGCGCTCCGTGCTCTGACCGAGGATCTGCGGCGCGCGGGGATCGTAGCGCGCCCGGTGAGGATCAAGCGGGCAGCGCACAGCCCGCTGCTGGATGCGATCGCGCCGAAACTACGCGACGCGCTCAAGGGAATCACTCCCCGGCCCTTCGAGGTACCGCTGCACTCCACGGTGGCGGACGGCCTGGTGGATCCCGTCGTCGACGCGGACTACTGGGCACGCAACCTCCGTGACCGCGTGCGTTTCGCCCCCGCTGTCAGAGCACTCGTCCAGGACGACATCACGACCTTCGTCGAGATCGGCCCGCACAGTGCTCTGCGCGGTGCCGTCGAGGAGACGGCACTGGCCGACGGCACCCGGGTCCACACGGTCGACACCCTGCGACGGGACGAGAACGACACGCGAAGCCTGCTGGGCTCCGTCGCCTCCCTGTTCACGCGTGATGTCCCGCTCACCCTTCGAACACTGTTCCCGGACAACGCGCAGACGATCGCGACCCCCTCCGTCCGCTGGCAGAAGGACCGCTACTGGCTCACGTCCACACCGCGGGCCTGCGTGAGCGCAACCGGCGAAGCCCCGACCAGCGCCGCCGCTGTGCCGCCGAGCGTCGCGACCGCCATCGCCACACCTGACGCGACCGGGAGCCAAACGCCCCGGGAGGTGATCCTCCGTGAGATGGCCGAGATCATCGCGGTCCCGCCGGAGCGGTTCGCCCCCACGAGTCGGCTGAAGGACTTCGGGCTCGACTCCATGCTCGCCATCCGCCTGACCAACCGGCTGCAGTCGCTCTTCGGCCACAGAGTGTCACCTGTCGAATTCCTCGACGACCGAACGGTGCCCGAGCTCCTGGAAGCGCTCGCCGGACTCGTCGGACACCCCGGACACGCCGACGGGAAGACAGCTGCGGGCGCCCCTCCACGACGGCAGGCGACGCGGCCCGAGCCTGCCTCGGTCGTCGAGGACCTGACAGACGAAGACGCGCAGGATCTGCTGGACGAACTCGCCGCGAGGAAGCTGCTGGACCCCCCGCACGACCCTCCCGCACCGCGCGAGGCACTGCGTATCTCGTTGGAGCAAGCCACGTCCTTCGAGCTGGCGCCCGCCGGGCATGGACAGGGCTCGATCTGGTTCATGCAGCAGCTGTCGCCCGAAGGCGTTCCGTACAACCTCATGCTCTCGGCCGCCATCCCCACCGAGGTCGACAGCCGTGCGCTGGCGCAGGCTCTGCGGGCGGTGGTGGAGCGTCATCCGGTACTGCGCACCGTCTTCGTCGAGGCGGGCGGACGTCCCTACCAGGTGATCCTTACGCAGCCGGTCCATGAGTTCCTGACGGAGGACGCCGCGGGGCTGGACGACGGCGACGTGCACGACCTGCTCGTGGCACACGGTCACCGGCCGATCGATCTCGACCGCGGTCCCATCCTGAGGGCGGTGCTGGTCACCCGCGGGCCGCGGGACAACTTCCTGCTGCTGGTCATGCACCATGTCGCCGTCGACGCCGCGTCCGTGGACGTCGTCGTACGCGACCTGCGCGGGTTCTACGAGCAGGCGCTGCAGAGGGATCTTGTGCTCCAGGAACCGGTCGCCCCCTACACGGACTTCGTCAGCTGGGAGCAGGCGTGGCTGAACGGCCCGGACGCCGCAAGGGCCCTGAGCTGGTGGGCCGAGCACCTGGCCGAGCCGCCGCCGAACCTCGATCTGCCCCGGGCGGACGGTGAAGGAACGCCCGCCGGGGAGCGGTCGGCCCTGGTCACGTACCAGGGCGCGGACCTCACGTTCCGCTGGAGCGCCGACGAGGCACGCCGACTCGCCGCGTTCGCGGTGGATGAGGGCGTCTCGATGAGCACGCTCGTCCTGTCCGGCTTCTTCGCCACGCTGAACCGGGTCACCGGCACCGAGGACGCGATCGTCGCCACCGCTGTCGCCCAGCGCGGGGAGCCGGGCCGGGAATCCGCCGTCGGATGCTACGTGAACACGGTGCCCGTACGGGCCCGGCCCAGCGGCAAGAACAGCTTCCGTGACCTGCTCCATGGCGTGCACCAGGTCTCCCTCGGCCTGCTGGAGCACATGAACTACCCGCTGGACCGGCTGGTCGCGGAGCTCAATCCGTCCCGCGCCGTTGGCCGCTCCCCCTGGTCCGACATGGCCGTCAACTGGCTTTCCGGCAGCGCCTTCCCCTACGTCACCACGCTCTTTCACGGGGTGGGCGAGGCCGAGGAGCCCTCTGGGGCACTGCCCCTTGTTCCGCTGCCGATGCGGCGGGACATCGCGAAGTTCGATCTGGAGATCACGATGGCCGATGTCGCCGGTGGTGTGGTCGGCCAGGTCCAGTACAAGCCGAGTTCTGTGCAAAGGGAGACCGTGACGATGCTGCTGAAGGAGTTCCGCTCGGTGCTCTTCCGGGCGGTGGAACAGCCCGACCTGCCGCTGGATCAGCTGCCGCAGGAATGCGGCGAGGAGGAGACGCAGTGATGCTCACCAACGGCACTCTGCACGGCGGGTTCCTCAAGCACGCGAGGAAGAACCCGCAGGCGACCGCGGTTTTCGCCGAGGCGGGCACCATGACCTACGGAGAACTCGACCGGCAGTCCGCTCAGCTGGCCTTGTGGCTGGCGACCGCGGGAGCCCGTCCCGGGGTCGTTGTCGGCGTCCTGGCCGAGCGCACCCCGAGCCTGCTCGTCGCCCTCCTCGGGATTCTGCGTTCGGGCGCCTCCTACCTGCCCCTCGACCCCAAGTACCCGGTGGAGCGGCTGCGCTTCATGGTGGAGGACAGCGGCACCGGTCTCGTGCTGACCACGCCCCGAGCACGGGCCCGATGCCCGCAGGGCCCCACCGTGCACGTCCTCGGTGACCCCACCACTGTCGAACTCGAAGCGAAGCCGGCGATCGCCGCCCCCCGGGACACCGCCTATGTGATCTACACCTCGGGGTCGACCGGGCAGCCGAAGGGAGTGCCCATCCGGCACAGCAGCTGCGCGGCGATGCTGGACGAGGCCGGACGGATCTTCGCGGAGTGCGACCTGAGCGGAGCCGCGGCGGTCAGCTCCATCTGTTTCGACCTGGCCGTCATGGAGATCTTCGCTCCCCTGTCCCGGGGAGGCGCGATAGTCCTGCTGGAAAGCGCCGCGCATCTCCCCGAGAGCCGTCACCTGGAACGGGTGACCCATCTCAGCACCGTTCCCTCCGTCATGACCAGCCTGCTCGACGCCGGGGAACTGCCGCCCAGGCTGCGATCCGTGGTTCTCGGCGGGGAGGCTGTACGGCGGCGGCTCGTCGACCGGGTGTACCGGCACTCGCGCGTGAAGCACGTGTTCAACGGCTACGGGCCGACCGAGGGGACGGTCTTTTGCACCTTCAAGCGGGTTCCGCCAGGCGAGCCGGGTGAACCCCCGATCGGGACCCCCTCCTCCACCGCCCGCGTCCACCTGCTGGACGAGCGACTGCGGCCGGTGCGGGACGGGGAGCCGGGCGAGCTCTATCTCGGCGGTGCAGGACTGGCCTGGGGCTACCTCAACAGACCGGGTCTGACCGCACAACGCTTCCTGCCGGATCCGTACCTGCCGGGCGAGCGGATGTACCGCACGGGTGACCTCGCACGCTTCGTCACGGGGGGCGAGCTGGAGTTCCTGGGCCGGGTCGACCACCAGGTGAAAGTGCGCGGCTACCGCATCGAACTGGAGGAGGCGGAGGCAGCACTGTGCGAATGCCCCGAGGTGGGTGAGGCAGCTGTTGCCGTGCGCTCGGCGGACGGGCAGGAAGAATCCGGCGCGCTGGTGGCGTATGTGGTGCCGAGCGACGACGAGCGCCAGCTCAAGGCCCGCGCGGACGGCCCCTCGCTGGACCCCGGGCTCCAGTCCCGCATCACGGGATGGCTGGAGGACAGGCTGCCGGACTACATGGTTCCCGAGACGGTGGTGGTCCTCGCCGAGCTACCCGCGTCTCCCAACGGCAAGCTCGACCGCACCGCCCTTCCGGATCCCCCGGCCGCCGAGACCGGGACAGCGGCGGAACCGGCCGGCACTCCCACCGAAGCGGCCCTCGCAGAGATCTGGGGCGACCTCCTCGGCCGTGACCGCAGGACCATCGGCGTCCGTGACGCCTTCTACGACCTCGGGGGCAACTCCCTGCTGCTGATACGCCTGGCCAAGCGGATGACACAGCGATTCGGCAGGAGGGTCGGCGTCTCGGACCTCTTCCGGTTCCGTGACATCGCCGCCCAAGCCAGGTGGCTCGACGACGAACAGGACGGAGCCGTACCCGAGGCGGTCACGGACGCCCGGCGCCGCGCGGAGGCCCGCCGGTCCGTCGTGCGAAACCGCAGTCAGGTTCCCGGAGACCTGAGCCGTCCGTGAACCACCGTGCCTTTTGGAGGCTTTGACCGTGATGAACGCAGCGCCTGACCAGCACCACGAAGCGACCGATGTCGCGATCATCGGGATCGCCTGCCGGTTTCCCGGCGCGGACGGCAAGGATCAGTTCTGGGACAACCTCGTCAAGGGGAAGGAATCCATCACGTTCCTCCACAAGGACGAGATCGAGGTGGACCAGACAGTCGTCAACAACCCGCTGTACGTGCGAGCGTGCGCGACGCTCGACGGGTACGACGAGTTCGACCCCGCGGTCTTCGGCATCACCGACCGCGTGGCGCGGCTGATGACGCCGGAGCACCGCATCTTCCTGGAAAGCGTCTGGGACGTCCTTGAGGACGCCTGCTACGACCCCGAACGGGTCAAGGGGGAAGTGGGGATCTACGCGGCGGCCAACCCCCAGACCCCGGCCCTGTACAGCTCCGCCCCCGACTGGGTCTCCGTCGGCCCCGAGGTGATGGAGCTGAGCAACGCCTGGTTCACCGACACCATGACGTCCAACGCCCTTTACTACACGGGGCTGACGGGCGAAGCGGTCACGCTGAGCGCCGTGTGCACCGGATTCCACTACGCCGTGCACTTGGCCTGCCAGTCCCTGCTCCTCGGGCAGACGGACATGGCCATCGCCAGCGGGGTCATGGTCCGACTCCCCCATCGTCGCGGCTATCTGTGGGAAGAGGGGCGCATCATGTCCAGGGACGGACACTGCCGGCCCTTCGACAGGGAAGGCACCGGAACCAGGCTGGCGAGCGGCGTGGCCAGTTTCCTGCTCAAACCGCTGCGTGAGGCCGTCGCCGACCGCGATCACATCTACGCCACCGTGAAGGGCTCGGCCATCAACAACAACGGCGCCAGCGCGGTGTCGTACGGCTTCGCCCAGCCCGAGAGGCTCAGCGCCTGCATCGCCCACGCCATCCACGCCGGCGGCGTGGCCCCCGACACCATCTCCATGTACGAGGGAAACTTCTTCGGCCTGCCCATCACGGACGGGCTGGAGGTCCGGGCGGCACAGATGGCGTTCGGCCACCAGACCGCGACCACCTCCATCGGTTCGGTCAAAGGGAACATCGGCCATGCCGGCGTAGCAGCGGGAGGCTCCGGCGCCGTCAAGGCAGCGCTCGCGCTGCACCACCGGACGCTGGTTCCCACGATCAACCTGACAGAGCCGCACGAGGACCTCGACCTGCCCAACACTCCCTTCGTGCCGCAGGTGGAGGGTGCGGACTGGCAACCCCAGGCAGGTGTCCGGCGCGCCGGTGTCACCGCGCTCGGCGGCGGGGGCTACAACGCGCACATCGTGCTGGAGGAAGCCCCGGCCATGCCTGCCCGGGCCCCCGAGAGCGCAGCCCCGCGGCTCATCGCACTCTCCGCGCTCGACGACCAGGCCTTGGCTAGGAGGCGATCGGCTCTTGCGGAGTGGATCACCGCGCACCCCGAGGCGCGACTGGACGACATCTGCTTCAGCCTCAGCACAGGCCGCAAGATCATGGAGCGGCGGTGGGCGGCGGTGGTGCGCACGAAGGCGGAACTGGTGGCGGCGCTCACGGCCGAGAGCGGTGGCACTGTCACTGTCGGCACATCCGCGCACAGCCCGGACCTGACGGGACTCCTGCGCACCGAGGACGGTCTCCGGCCGGATACGGCCGAGTCCGTCCGGAACGAGGAGACACTGCTCCGCCTTGCGCGGGCCTTCACGCGGGGCCGACGGGTGGACTTCACCGCCCTGCACGAAGGGACGCACAGCCGTCGCCTCCCGCTGCCCGGCTACCCGTTCGCCCGCCGACGCTTCTGGCGGACCGACTGGTGAGGCCGACGCTCCCGACTCCCGCACCCACCCCACCAGCCGGAGCAGCGCGATGAACCCGACCACAGCCCCTGATGTGGCCTCTCTCGACGGAGTCGATCCCGATGCGGTCGATCTGGCCGACCCCGCCACATTCGCCGACCACGACCTCACCGCGTTCTGGCGTCGGCTGAGAGACCACAAGCCCGTTCACTGGAACCGGCCGAGGGGCCACCGCCGCGGATTCTGGGTCCTCTCACGCCACGAGGACATCATGAAGGTCCATCGCGACGACGTGAACTTCACCTCCGAGCGGGGCAACGTCCTGGTGACCCTGCTCGATGGCGGCGACGCCGGAGCCGGCAAGATGCTCGCGGTCACGGACGGACCGCGGCACGAACAGCTGCGCAAGATCCTGCTGCGGGCCCTGGGCCCTCGCGTTCTGCGACCTGTGGCGGCCGCGGTGCGCGCCAACACGCGCCGACTGATGCGGGAAGCCATCGCGCGAGACCAGTGCGACTTCGCGCTGGAGATCGCCAGCCGCATCCCGATGAACACGATCTCCAATCTGCTGGGTGTGCCCGAAAGCGATCGCGAATTCCTCCTCCGGATGAACAAGGCCGCCCTGAGCGCCGACGACGACGGCATCGACGAGGAGGAGTCGGCGATGGCGCGCAACGAGATCCTGCTCTACTTCCAGGACCTCGTGGAGAAACGCCGCAGGACACCCGGTGATGACCTCATCAGCACGCTGGCACACAGCTCTGTCGACGAAGTCCGGCTGACCGACGAAGACGTCGTCCTCAACTGTTACAGCCTGATCATCGGCGGCGACGAAACGAGCCGCCTGACCATGATCGACTGCGTCAACTCGCTGGCCGCGCATCCGGACCAGTGGAGGCGGCTGAAGAACGGCGATGTGGCGATTAACACAGCTGTCGACGAGGTACTCCGCTGGGCGTCCCCGTCAATGCATTTCGGCCGCAGCGCGGTGCGTGACACCGTGATCAACGATGTCCCCGTACGCCGCGACGACATCGTGACGCTGTGGCATTACTCGGCCAACCGGGACGAGCGGGTCTTCGACCGGCCCGAGGCATTCGACCTGGGCCGCAGCCCCAACAAGCAGATCTCGTTCGGCTACGGCCCCCACTACTGCGTCGGCTCGTATCTCGCCAAGGTCGAGGTGTCCGAACTCCTCATGGCACTGCGCGACTTCACCACGGGTTTCGAGTGCACCGGAACGGCACCACGGCTCCGGTCCAACCTGCTGAACGGCTTCTCCAGTCTGCCGGTCCGGTTCTTCCCCGACCGCGCGGGGCTGGCGCACGAAGAAGAGGAAAGCGGAGAACAGTGACGGCAACCAACTCCTTAGACGTGAACGACGGTGACTGGCTGGTCGTCGTCAACGATCACGGGCAATACGCCCTCTGGCGGCCGTTCCTCGACCTGCCGGGCGGCTGGCGTGCCGTCGTTCTCGGCCCGGACCGGGATACCGCGCTGCGGTGGGTCGAGACGCACTGGACCCAAGGACCGGAGCCGGCGGAACTTGCCGCGACCGACTCCTGACCACCCGTCAGTCCGCTGCGTCGGCCGCCGGGGCCAAGCCCGGCGCGCCGCGCTGCACCTCCTGCGTGAAAGGCGAAAATGATCACGCATATCGCGCTCTTCAAACTGAAGAACGGGGTCGAGCGCACATCGTCATCGGTCGTGGAAGCCGAGAAGTTTGCCCGGGGGGTCGGCCACAACGTGCCCGAACTCCTCACCTGGCGGGTGGGATGGAACCAGGTGACACGCGATGTCTCCTACGACTTCGCCGTTGTCGGCGTACTGCCGGACCTGGCAGCACTGGAGAAGTACCAAGCCAATGAGTTCCACCGCGAAGCCATTCAGAAATGGCGATCGATCTCCGACTGGGTGGTCGTTGATCTGTGCGACGAATAACTCCACCGAACCGTCCGCGCAAGGCGGCTCATCTCTGATTGGGGTCCGACCGAGTGTTCACGCAATACGACCCGGAATCCGCTGAACTGGCCAGCGGGCTGCGGGACCAGTGTGACGCATTCCTGGCAAACGAGTGGGGTGCTGAGGCGCTGGCGTCCCACCAGACCGACAAGTTACGCGAGGTACTCACCCATGTGCGCGCCAATTCTCCCTTCTACCGGGAGAGGCTGGCCGGCATCAGCGACACCGCCATATCGGGCATCACACGTGACGACCTGCGGAAACTTCCCTTCACGACGAAGGACGACCTGAGGAGGACCCAGCTCGGCATCCTGTCCCGACCGGTTTCCGAGGCCTGGATCTTCTACGAGACCACTGGCACGACTGGGGCGGCCACCCCTTGCCCCCGCACCAACGGGGACACCATCCACAACAACACGGTGCTCACCGCCTACTACCGTGACGTTCTGGCGGCTCATGGCGACCGGCAGGTCATCGGAGTCTCCGGTCCCACCGAACTGCACGCCACAGGCGACACGTTCGGCGACGTCTGCCGCAACCTGGGGCACGCGGTGGCCAAGATGTGGCCGCACTCTCCCGTGATCGGCTTCGACCGGGCACTGGAAGTCATGCGCCTGCTGCCCGTCACGGGACTCTTCTGCACCCCGGGCATGGCCATGAGACTCGCCCAGAAGGCCACCGAGGCGGGCCTCGACACCCGCAGGGACTTCTCCCTCGGCATTCTGATGCTCACCGGTGAGCTGATGTCGCCCAGTCTGCTCCAGAACATCAGCGATCTGTGGGGCGCCGACGCGCGCAACGCCCTGTACGCCTCACAGGAAGCCTCAGTGCTCGCAGCAGCGACGTCTGACGGCTCGCTGCGCACGGCCCCTCTGATCAACCTCTACGAGGTGATCGATCCCGGCACCCTCCAACCGGTGGAACCCGACTCCGACGGCACACGGTACGGCGAACTCGTCGTCACGAACCTCTACGCCGGTGCAAAACCGCTCATCAGGTACCGCACCGGAGACATGGTCAGGATGACTGATCCCGAACCCGGCGCCGCCGTGCCCGCACCCGCGTTGGAGGCAGTGGGACGCGTCCGCGACCGGCTCACCCTCAACGGTCACCTCGTGAGCGGCTACGACTTGGAGGACCTGCTGCTGCGCCGTTTCCGGGGCTATCTGGACTACCAGATCACCGTCACCCGTGACGAACGCGGCAGGGATCTGCTCGCGCTGACCCTGATGGCCGAACCGGACAGTCAACAAGCCGTCATCGGGCAGGTCACCGACGAGTGCCTCGACGTACTGGGCACCCGTCTGAGCGTCGGGTTCGGTGATCCCGGACCGATCACCAGCACCGGAGCCATGGTGAGCTGGAAGGCCGCCCGCGTCGTCGACCTGCGGGGGAAGTCCTCCGGCGAGAACCGCTCCGCCGCGCGCATCGCTGCGACAAGAGCGTGATGACCATGCACCGCGACATCATGCGGTCACAACTGACGCCCGGGAAGTGGGCCTACGACCGCGGTGAGTTCGTCAGCGCGACCGCACCCAGGCTGCCTCTGTCCACTCAGGGCCTGCACTACGGGACCGGCGCCTTCGAAGGGATCCGGGCCTATCGCTCCGACGAAGGGCTCTTCCTGTTCCGGGCACGCGATCACTTCGAGCGCCTGCTGCGGGCCTGCGCCCTGTTGCGCATCACCCCCGTCCCGCACGCCGTCGAGGACCTGATCGGTGTCACCACCGAGCTGATCAGGCGCAACGGTCATCGCGAGGACGCCTACATCCGCCCGCTGGCGCACAAGCTGGCACTCATGCCCCACATGCCTCCCGGTGTCTCGCTGACGGGTGTGTCCGACGCGTTGTCCATCACCACCTTCGGCTTTCCCTCCGGGGAGTGCCTGCGCGGAATCAACTGCATGATCAGTTCCTGGCGGCGTCCGCCCCGCGACTGTCTGCCGGTCCAGGTCAAGCTCGCGGCGGGCTACGTGAACTCCGCCCTCGCGAGCGACGAGGCACACGCCGCGGGGCTCGACGACGCGATTCTCCTGGACCGTGCGGGCAACGTCGCCGAAGCCAGCACAGCGAACGTCTTCGTCGTGCGCGGCGACCGCATTCTCACTCCCCCGGACACCGGCGACCTGCTGCCCGGCATCACGAGGGACACGTTGATCACACTGTGCCGGGAAGCCGGCACGGAGGTGCGTGAGCGTGATGTGAGCCCTGCCGACCTGTTCACGGCCGACGAGATCTTCCTGGCATCCACCGGAAAGGGCGTGGTCCCCGTGACCACGCTGTGCGGCCGGAGCATCGGGAGCGGCACCGTCGGCCCGGTCGCGATCCGAACCGCCGGGCTCTACGAAGCTGCCACCAGGTCGGCCGCCGGAGTACATCCCGAGTGGCTGACTCCCGTCGGCACAGGCTGAGTGGGACGCCCGTCTCCAGGCCGCCCCGGCCGCGCTCGAAACCGAACTCGAACAACCCCCAGCCTGTGTGAGGCACCCATGACGCTCCTCAGTATCACCACGCTTCCTCGAACCTCTCCCATCCGCCCCAGGACCGTGGGGACCCTCGGACCGCGCGGAACCAGCAGCGAGATCGCCGCGCACCAATTCGGCCGCCACACCACCCGCCCTGATGAACAGTTAGTCACCGTCGACCTGTTCGACACCTACGAGAAGGCGGGCCAGGCCCTGCGCAAGGGCGCGGTGACGCACATGGTGGTGGCCAACGCGTACAAGGCGATACACCACTTCTACATGGACCCGGCTCTGGAGCTGAGTGACGTGTTCGTCATGGACACGCCGTTGTACGGGATCGCCGGGCGCCGGGACGCCGTCACTGCTCTTCCAGACGCACCCACCATCGCGAGCCACCCCTCCCCCGAACCGATCATCGCTCAGCTCCTGCGGGACCGGTACGCCGCACGCACCGTGCTGCCGTACCCCTCGACGAGCGCGGCCGCCCGTGCCGCGCAGGAAGGCACAGCGGACCTCGCGTTGACGACGGTGCCCGCGGCCGAGCTCTACGGCCTTGAATTCATCACGCCGACCAGGCCGATCCGCATGGTGTGGTCGGTGTTCACCGCCTCCGCGCCGGTGGACTGATCAGCCCCTCAGGCCGGACCGCCGCACACAGACACCCATGAGACGAGGAGAACCCATGCTGCTGCTGAACGGAGACGACGTGCGAAAGGCCCTCCCGGTCGCGGAGGCCCACCGCGTGATCGCCGAGGTGATGCGCCGCTACAGTGCGGGCGACGTGGTCCAACCGGTGCGTACCGTACTCGCGTCGGGCCAGGACGGGTCGCTGTTCGCCGCGATGCCGTGCCATGTCACGGGCGCGACGGAAGCAGGTTACGGACTCAAAGCCGTGCTGCATGTCCCCGGCAACGATGCCCGCGGTCTGCCGACGCACGTCGGCGCGGTGATGGTGTTCGACCCCCGGACCGGACAGCCCCTGGCCATGATGGACGCGGCAGCGGTGACCGCGTTGCGTACGGCCGCGGCATCCGCCGTGGCGACCGACGTCCTGGCCCCGGCCGGCGCGGGCGATCTGGCCCTGATCGGAGCCGGCACTCAGGCTCGCAGTCACCTCATCGCGTTGAGCGAGGTGAGGAGCCTGCGCCGGGTGAGGGTGTGGAACCGGGGCTCCGCCCGCGCCGCGGAGTTCACGGCATGGGCGCGTACCCGGGTCGACGTCGACGTCGAACTGATGGCCACGCCCGCCGAGGCGCTGCACGGCGCGGACCTTGTGTGCACTGCGGTGGGCACCACGGATCCCGTGGTCAGAGCCGCTGACTTGGCCGAAGGGGTTCATATCAACGCCGTCGGATCATCCGTCCCCGGGAAACGCGAACTGACCTCCGACGCCGTGGCGTCATGCGCAGTCTTCGTCGACAGCAGGGCAGGAGCACAAGCGGAGTCCTCCGAACTCGCGGCACCGGTCCAAGACGGGCTTGTCCCGGCTGACAGGCCCGTCATCGAAATCGGCGAGGTCCTGCTCGGCAAGCACGCCGGCCGGTCGGATCCGCGCGAGCGCACGCTCTACAAGTCGCTCGGGATGGCAGCACAGGATGTCGCATCCGGCTTCGCCGTCGCACAGTCGGCTCTGCGCCTCGGCATCGGCACCAGGACCGACTTCGCCTGCTGACGACCCGACACCAGCACACAACCCATAAAGACCTTGGACTCGTCGGAGCGAACCCGGATGACAGCACTGCTCATCGGCAACGTCGGAACCATCGGCAACGAACAGCACATGGCGGAGTACCGCGAGAAAGTCCTTCACACGCTTCAGCTCTACGGCGGCGGATTTATGATCCGGGGCGGCGACTTCGAAGCCCTGGAGGGCGACTGGCAGCCCACACATCTGTCGGTGATGGTGTTCCCCACCGCCGCCGCTGCCCGCCTGTGGTACTCCTCACCCGAGTACCGCGCCATCGTGCCACTGCGCGAAGGGACGCACATGGACCTGATCCTGGTGGAGGGCGAGTGACGGCGCAACCGCAGTCCGTGCGGGCCCGGCGGCCCTTCGCCCAGGTCGACGTCTTCTCACAGACACCCCATCTCGGTAATCCCGTCGCGGTCGTTCTTGACGGCGACGGACTGTCCGACAGGGACATGGCACGGTTCGCAGCATGGACCAACCTCTCGGAAACCACGTTCATCGTGCGGCCCGAGTCCGCCGAAGCCGACTACGGACTGCGTATCTTCACCCCGGGCGGGGAGATCCCGTTCGCGGGGCACCCCACTCTCGGCACCGCCCACGCCTGGCTCGAAGCGGGTGGCGTCCCGGCAGAGCCGGGGACACTCATCCAGGAGTGCGGCCTCGGGCTGGTCGAGGTGCGGCTGTCTGGCACCGGATTGAGTTTCCGCGCTCCTGAACTCCTCAAGGACGGCCCACTTGACTCGCGGCACCTCGATCGCATCGCCCGGGGCCTGCGCATCGCCCGGGGACGGATCGTGGCGCACCAGTGGGTGGATAATGGGCCCGGTTGGGCCGCCGTGCAACTGGCCTCCGCCAAGGAGGTGCTGGCCCTGAACCCGGACGAGGGGTCCATGGGTGACCTCATGCTGGGCGTTGTCGGTGCGTACCCCCACGGCTCACCCCTGCAGTTCGAGGTCCGCGCCTTTGCCGCACCCGCCGGCGTGCGCGAGGACCCGGTCACCGGAAGCCTCCACGCGGGCATGGCCCAGTGGCTCATGGCCGACGGCAGGGCTCCGCGCCACTACCGTGCCGGCCAGGGAGCCCGCCTGGGGCGGGAAGGCGTTGTCACCGTGGAAGCACATGGTGAAGCGGTCTGGGTCGGGGGCGGCAGCACAACCTGCGTGCACGGCACCGTGACTATCTGATGGCACTCAGCAGCGGCATCCACCGGTGCACCGGACTGGTGGATGAAAGATCGCCTCTGCGCCTGGCTCACCCGAGCCCTTATGAAAGTGACGCCTCTGGGGAACGATTCGTTTCAGCGAGCGATCCCGGCCCTGGAGCGTAAACCTGCTTCGCCGTGGAGCGGATGGCCGTCACGAAGTCACGCATTCTCTGATTCGGCTCGACGTCCGTGAGGATTTGCACGCCGATGGTCAGACGAGGCCGGTCACCGACGATCTCCACGACGGAGACCCTTCCGCCGTCCAGGGTCTCCGTCGACCGGGGCCTGTGATGCGTCAGCATGAAGCCCGCCCCCGCGCCGACCAGGCTGCGCATGGCCTCCTGGCCGGACGCGTGGATCAGTCTCGGCATGGCGACACCGGCACACAGGAAGATGCTCTTGACATAGGCGTGGTGCCCACTGTGAGGGGGCAGGTCAAGGGTCAGTAACGGCTCCTTGCATAATTCAACGAGCTGCGCCCGACCAGCTCCTGCCAGCGGGTGGTCGCCAGGGACGACGGCATACAGCGGCGGCGCGATCAACTCGGTGAAGCGAGTCCCGTCCGAGGAACTGAAACTGTAGGTGACAACGATGTCACACACTCCATTGCGCAGCAGATCACCGGGCGCTCGTGTGTCGTGAACGTTTACTCGCAGGCCGGGATGGGATTCTCCGAGTCGTGCCAGAGTCTTCGGTATGAGGAACGGCGTGATGGTGCAGCAGGACCCGACATCGAGGCAGCCTGCGGATTCACCGCGCAGCCTGCTGCTGCGATCCTTGAGGTTGTGTGCCAGCCGCAGGATTTTTCGCGCGTCGCGCAGGAGCAGTAGTCCGTCCCGCGTCGGTGTGACTCCCCTGGCGTGCTGGCGAAGCAACAACTGGCTGCCCAGGTGCCGTTCCAGCCTCTGAATCGCGGCGGACACGGCGGACTGGGAGGCATGGAGCCGGGTCGCAGTCTCGGAAATGCTTCCCGTCTCAACGGTGGTGACAAAGTAGAGGAGTTGGGTGAGGCTGAAGTCCAGCCGACTCGTCGAAGGGTGTTCCTCCGGTTGCAGATCGTTCTTTTCCGGGCGCGTCATATCTGATGCCATCTTCTTCCTGTGTTCCGCTACTCCGAGATGACGGACCGGTACGAGAGACCACTCCGGCCGACTTGCGTAGGGACGACCGACACGCTGCAGCGGCACGGCCCCCACGAGTGCAGCCGACCGCAGCGGGCCTGAGATTTCACGGAGCCTTCCGGCCATGAAGGCCGTCGCCCCCGCGGCGGTACGGGCGCCGTCAGCGGGACGCGGAGGCAGTCTGTGTTGGCGGGCCATTGCCTGCGGACGTCACGTCACGCAGCCCGTCAAACGCGGGCGTCGTCGGACCAAACCCTGCGCCGGGACCCACCCCACGCCGATGACGTCATAGTCGTATGCGTCGGCACAGGTTGCATCGCCACCTCTTCCGAAAGGAATCCATTGTCGACGTGGTGTCCGCCTACGGGTACGGCCCGTAATCGGCGCTCACCGTGCGAAGGGGACCGTGTCGTCCGTGATCCCATCACGGGGAACCTCCAGCCTCCAGCGCTCCCGACCGAACTCTCGAAATGTTTCGGGGCAGTCGCCGAAACCCCTGCCCCGACCCCCCGACCCCCCGACCGAGATGTCAGCGGACTGTGGTAGCGAAAAGAGGGCATCGCACAGCAGCAACGTCGACGATGTGCACGCTGCCCGGTAGGTGTCCCGCCGTCGCCCGGCGGTCTCACACGCGCTGGCTGTAACGCCGCTCCGGTCTGCCCGGGACTCCGTACTTCAGGGACAACATCCGCGTGGCCCGTGCAGTGGAAGTGTTCGAGGCAGCGGCGGGCGCTGACCCGGGAAATCCCGACCGCGGCCGCGCATTCGGCGGCGGACAGCGTTCCGTCGGCATCCCGCAGCGTCCGTTCGACGAGAAGCGCGGTCTCCACGCTCATTCCCTTCGGCAGCACCGGGCCGGATGCCGACAGGGCTGTACCGGCCAGTACCCGGTCCACATCGGATTGGTCCTTGACGACGGAGCCGAGCAGACTGCTGCGCTGCGCGGCGTACCGTTCGAGGCGGGGGCGCAGCTCCTCGAACTCGAAAGACTTCAGAAGGCGCCGCCGCCCTCACCCGAGCCGGCATCCAGCTCCCCGCGATGGACATCCGCACCCCCTGGGCGGACGACCGCGAGGGCGAGGCCCGGTACGCGCTCGTCCACCTCGGTGTGTGCTCCGCGCCCGTGGCCCACTTGCTCGCGGACGTGATCCTGAAGGGCATCGCCACGTGACGGAGGACGCGGTGGACTCGGAGGACGGAGTCCCAGGCGTCGGAGAGACCGTCCACGACGCCGTCCGCGACCGCGTCGGGCAGGTCATGGGCCACGTAGGCCCGTACCTCCAGCTCCGCCCTCTCTCCGGTGGCGTCGAATGGGACGCAGAACCGCGTCACGTCCAACGCCTCACCCGGTCAACGGCTGAGCGCCCTCGTCGCCGAGGCGAACGCGCGCAGCAGACAGGACAGATGACGGCACCGCTCATGCGACCCCGCTCTCAGCCATGCGGGAACTGCGAGCACTGGTACGGGCCGAGCGGCGCCCCCACCCCGTCGATGGTGACCTGGACGTCGTCGGGGCGTACCTCTTCGTGCAGGACTCCCTGGGCGCGGGCGAGGGAACAGACCAGCTGGCCGACGGCGAGGCGGTTGCGTTCCCCGGCCAGATCGGTGCCGGGGATCCGCAGCGTGATCCGGTCGCCGCTGCCGGTCGCCTCGTAGGCGCCGGTGACCCTGACCAGGTTGGACAGGCCGCGCTCCTGCTCGGCCGGGGTCGGCTCCGTGGACAGCAGTTTGATGACGGAGTCGAGGTTGGTGACGGGGGTGTCCGGGCGGGGAACGCCCTGAAGCCGGGCGTCGCGTGCGTAGTAGAGCCGCAACCCTTTGGTGAGACCGGTCGCGGGTTCGCCCGCGTCCACGACCCCGGTGGGCTGCACCCCGCAACCGGCCAGCACCGCCACCAGCACCGCCACCGGCACAGCAGCTCCAGCCGCCCTTCCCTGCCTGGTCATCGGCCGGACTCCTCGCTCCTGGGACGCCGGGGCAGGCGGAGGGTGAACACGGCCCCGTGTCCTTCCTGGGGAGGGCGGTTGGCTGCCTCGATCGTGCCGCCGTGCAGCCGTGCGTTCTCCAGCGCGATCGCCGTGCCCAGACCGCTGCCGCCGTCTGCGTCCGAGCGGGTGCGGGCGCTGTCCGCCTTGTAGAAGCGCTCGAACACGCGATCCATCGCGTCGGACGGCAGGCCGGGGCCGTGATCCGCGACGGTCACCGTTGCCCACTCCGCCTCCGCCGTCAGCGTCACCGTCACCGGAGGCGCACCGTGCCGCAGCGCGTTGCCGACGAGGTTGGCGACGATCACGTCGATGCGACGCCGGTCCGCCAACAGCCGCACCTCGCTTTGGATGTGCACGTGAACCATGTCGCTCCAACCGCGCAGGGACAGTGCGGCCCGGATGGTCGCCCCCATGTCCACTTCGGCCAGGTGGAGCCGGGCGGCACCCGAGTCGAAGCGGGAGATCTCCATCAGATCCTCGACGAGGCGGAACAGCTTCGCCGTCTCCGCGCTGACGGTGCGGGCCGCCCGGGCCGCGTCGGACGGCAGTTGGTCGGCGTCCTCGTCGAGCACGGTCGCCACCATCGTCATCGCGGCCAGTGGGGTGCGCAGTTCGTGGGAGACGTCGGCGGCGAAGCGCCGCGCTCTCGCTTCCTGTTCGCGCAGTTCCGCGTCGGACGCCTGGAGTGCGTCCGCCGTCTTGTTGAAGTCCCTTGCCAGATACGCCAGTTCGTCCCGGCCCCGGGTCCTGACCCGGGTGGTGAGATCGCCCTCGGCGAGGCGGCGGGTGGCCCGCCCGAGGTCGCGTACCGGACGCAGGACCGTGCGGGCGGCGAGCAGTGCCAGTGCGGCGGCCAGCAGCACCACCGGGATGATCCCGTCGCGTACCGCGACCACCAGCCCCGCCGTGTCCTCCTGCTCGGCCGCGAGCGAGGTGATCGCGAACAGTTCCAGGCCCGAAGGGCGGCCGTCGTCGTAGGTGACGGGTGTACCGACGGCCAGATAGGGCTTGCCCTGGTACTCGACGCGCTGGAAGGACATCGCGTCCCGCGTGCGGACGGCGGCCCGCAGCTCGGCGGTGATGCGGGTCTGGTCGGCAGTCGAGTCGGAGGTGGCGCTCAGGTCCTGGTAGCGGGCGACCACCGTGGGAGCACCCGGCAGCCCTTCGGAGAGCGCGTTCGCGAGGCCCGTGAGGGACTGCACGGTCGGTGGTACGTCGAAGTCGGGGGCGAGCATCCCGATCCGTGAGCGGAAGTCGGTCTGGAAGGAGTTCTGCGCGCGCTTGAGCACGGCCGTGCGGGACTCACGGTAGGCGAGCGCGGTGGCGGTGACCGCGCTGACCAGCGCGACCAGGACGAAGGTGACGAGCAGCCGGGTCCGCAGCCCGCCCATCCTCGGCCGGCCCGGCTTCGGCCCGTGGATCTTCAAACGGGTCTTCATGCGGGTCTTCGTGCGGGTCTTCATACGGGCCCGAAGCGGTAGCCGAAGCCCCGCACGGTCTGGATGTAGCGGGGTTTCGCGGGCACGTCCTCGATCTTCGCGCGCAGCCTTGCCACCGCGGCGTCGACGAGACGGGAGTCACCGAGGTAGTCGAGCTCCCAGACCGACTCGAGCAGCTGCTCCCGGCTGAAGACCCGGCCGGGCGAGGCGGAGAGCTCGAGCAGCAGCCGCAGCTCGGTGGGAGGCAGCGTGATCGGCGTGCCGTGTCGGGTGACGGTGAGTCCGACCCGGTCGATGACCAGCCCGTCGTGGGTGTCACTGGAACGCCGGGGTGCGGGATCGGGCTCGGCACGTCGCAGCGCCGCCCTGATCCGCGCTTCGAGCACCGGTGCGGTGACCGGCTTCACCACGTAGTCGTCGGCACCCGCCTCCAGGCCCCGCACGATGTCGGAGTCGTCCCCGCGCGCGGTCAGCATGATCACCGGCATGGTGGAACGGGTACGGATGCGGCGGCAGACCTCGAAGCCGTCCATGCCGGGCAGCATCAGGTCGAGCACGGCCAGCTCGACCGCCTTGCCGCCCGGACCGTCGAGGAGCGCGAGGGCTTCTTCGCCGGTGGCGGCGGCGGACACCTCGTGTCCGTGCCGGCGCAGCACGAGCTCCATTCCGTCGCGTACGGAAGTGTCGTCCTCGATGAGAAGCAGATGCGGCATGCGCTCGATTATGGGCGAGGGTTTCCCCTGTTCAGCACCGATGCACCCGGGCAGATCGAAAGTCGCGGCCATTGTTACGTCCTCATCATGCGGTCATGCAGAGCTCATCATGTGGTCCCCCGAAATTGGTGGCATGACCTACTCCACCGCCCCTTCCCGGCTTCGCATCGCCGCTTTCGTCACCGCCCCGATCCTCGCCCTCACCGTCGCCTGCGGCGGCGGGGACGACGGCGGCGCGAAGAACGATGCGGTCGCCTCCGTACCGGACGCCCCGACCGCCGGGCAGTCCGGGGAGACCGGTTCCAACGGCAACGGCAACGGCGATCAGGCGGCCACCGGCGGCAAGGGCGCCTTCTACGACGCACAGATGAAGTACGTGCAGTGCATGCGCGGCAAGGGAGGCGTCAAGGACTTCCCCGACCCCAAGCTCAGCGGCCACCTCGACTGGACGAAGATCGACGAGCTGTCGGCCGCCTATCCGGAAGTCTCCAAGGGCGGCAAGAACGGCGTCTGCGGCAAGGAGATGTCCGAGGCGATGAAGCAGGAGCCCAAGCGCGACGCACAGAAGGACTACGAGTCCATGCTCGCGCACGCCAAGTGCATGCGGGAGAACGGAATCTCCAAGTTCACCAACCCGACGATGTCCGGCGGCAACGTGCTGCCCGGCGGTGACCCCAACCCGGCGTCCCCGTCCATCGACCACAACTCACCCACGTACAAGCAGGCCCGCCAGGCGTGCAAGGACAAGCTCCTCGATGGCCTGGACGGTATGCAGTGAAACGCCGCACGGGATTCCTGGCGGGCGGCGCGATCGTCGTCGCCGCAGGGGTCGGCACGGGTGCGCTGGTCCTCGGAAGCGGTGACGGTGCCGACGCCCAGGGCAAGAACGCGGACATGCCGCCCGCCACGGCCGAGATCGTCCGCACCGACCTGGTGCAGTCCAAGACCGTCGACGGCAAGCTCGACTTCGCCGAGCGGCGGGCCGTGAAGTCGGCGACCGAGGGAACCGTCACGGTCGCGGCCGAGGAGGGCGACACGGTCGAGCAGGGGCAGCGGCTGTACGAGCTGAACGACAAGCCCGTCACCCTGCTGTACGGGCAGGTCCCGATGTTCCGCGAGATGAAGGCGGGCGACCGGGGCACGGACGTCGTCCAACTGGAGCGCGGCCTGGTGGCGCTGGGATACGGATCGGGCCTGCGGGTCGACCCGCGGTTCGACAAAGCCACCGAGGCCGCGGTCAAGAAGTGGCAGAAGTCCCTGAACCGCGAGGCCACCGGCAAGGTCGGCAAGGGCGACGTGGTCTTCCAGCCGGACCGGGTCCAGGTCGTCTCGGCGGACGCGGCCCTTGCCGACCAGGTGGGCCCGGACAGGACCGTCCTCACCGTCGCCTCGTCCAAGCCGGTCGTACGGGCCCAGCTGGACCAGGGCGATGTGGCACTGACCGAGAAGGGCACCAAGGTCGAGGTCACCCTGCCCAGCGGCAAGGTCGAGTCCGGCAAGGTGACCGGCACGGTGAGACCCGAGACGCCCTCGGGCGACGCCTCCGCGAGCAGCCAGAACGGCATCACGGTCGAGGTCACCCTGGACGCGGGCAAGTCGGCGGCCTCGGGCGAGGACACCAAGGCGACCGCGAGCGTGAAGTTCGTCAACGAGAGCCGCAAGGGGGTCCTGGCCGTACCGGTCGAGGCGATCGTCGCGCTGCGTGGCGAGAACGGCGGATACGGGTTGCAGCTGGTCCAGGGCACCACCACCACGATGGTGCGGGTCGAGACCGGCATGGTCGCCGACGGGAAGATCGAGGTCAGCGGCTCCGGCATCAAAGAAGGCCTGAAGGTCGGAGTCGCCAGGCAATGACAGCCATCGCAGGGACAGGGGCCGATCCGGTACGCCCCGTGGCTGCCGCCACTCCCGTCATCGAACTTCACGACGTCACCAAGACGTACCCGGACGGTGTCCACGCCCTGCGCGGCGTGGACTTGACCGTACGACCGGGTGAACTCGTCGCGATCGTCGGCCCGTCCGGCTCCGGCAAGTCGACGATGCTGAACGTCATCGGCACCCTCGACAAACCGACGAGCGGCACGGTCAGGGTGGCCGGCTACGACGTGAGCACGCTCTCGGACGCCCAGCTCTCCGCTCTGCGCGCCCGCCATATCGGCTTCGTCTTCCAGCACTTCCACCTGTCCCCCGGCCGGGACGCGGTCGACAACGTCTCCGACGGCCTGCTGTACACGGGCGTCGGGCTCAAAGAGCGCCGGATCCGGGCCCGTACGGTCCTCGAACGCGTGCGTCTGGGCCATCGGCTCGATCACCGGCCCAACGAGCTGTCCGGCGGTGAGAAGCAGCGCGTCGCGATCGCCCGCGCCCTGGTGGGCGAACCGGATCTGCTCCTGGCCGACGAGCCGACCGGCGCCCTGGACACGGCATCCGGCAAGGTCGTCATGGAGCTGCTGCACGAACTGAACGCGACCGGCACCACCATCTGCGTCATCACCCACGACAACGAGATCGCCGACTCCCTCCCCCGCCAGGTCCGCTTCTGCGACGGCGAGGTGGTCTCCGACTCCCCTACCCGGCCGGTGACTCCATGAGCAGAAACACGATCACGGCCAAGGCGCTGAAGCCCTCCCGGCTCTCCCCTCGGGACATCCTGCGCGTCGGCGCGGTCGGCCTGCGCGCCCGCCGCGCCAGGGTCGTCCTCTCCGCCCTCGGCATCGCCATCGGGATCGCCACGATGGTCGCCGTCGTCGGACTGTCCACCTCCAGCCGCGCCGACCTGATGAACCAGCTCGACCGCCTCGGCACCAACCTGCTCACCGCCGAAGCCGGCAAGGACGCCCTCGGCCAGGACGTGAAGCTCCCCAAGAACGCCGTCGCCATGGTGCAGCGCATCGGCCCGGTCCAGCACGCCACGGCCACCGCCAACGTCGACGCCCGCATCCGCCGCAGCGACGTGGTACCCGAGGAACAGTCCGCCGGAGTCACCACTCAAGCCGTCCGGCCGGACCTCCTCGGCGCGCTCAATGCCCGGACGGCGAAGGGAGTCTGGCTCGACGGAGCGAGCGAGCGCCTCCCCGTCGCGGTACTCGGTTCGGTGGCGGCCGAACGGCTCGGCATCACCGAACCCGGCGAGAAGATCATGATGAACGACGAGTACGTCGTGGTCGTCGGCATTCTCCAGCCCATCGAACTCGTCCCCAACCTGGACCGGGTGGCGATGGTCGGCTTCCCGGCCGCACAGAAGTACTTCGCGTTCGACGGCCACCCCACCACCATCTTCGAACGCTCCACCGACGCGTCGGTGGAGGACGTACGGGCCGTCCTCGCCCGCACCGTGAATCCCGGCGGCGAGGGCTCGGTCAAGGTGTCCCGGCCCTCCGACGCGCTCGCGGCGAAGGCGGCCGCCGACAAGGGCCTCACCACCCTCATGCTGGGTCTCGGCGCCGTCGCCCTCCTCGTCGGCGGGGTCGGCGTGGCCAACACCATGGTCATCTCGGTCCTGGAACGCCGCCAGGAGATCGGCCTGCGACGGGCGATCGGAGCCACGAAGAACGCGGTCCGCCTCCAGTTCCTCACCGAATCGCTCCTGCTGTCAGCCCTCGGCGGCGCGTCAGGAGCAGCCCTGGGCGCGGCGGCGACGTACGCCTTCGCACTCGCCCAAGGCTGGACGGCGGTCGTGCCGCTCTGGTCCCTGACCGGCGGCTTCGCCGCCACACTCGTCATCGGCGTGATCGCCGGCCTCTACCCCGCGATCCGTGCCTCCCGCCTCCACCCGACCGTCGCGCTCAACGCTGCCTGACGACACTGTACGAGCGCTGATAGTCGAGCCGGGAGACAGAGACCACCTCACCACCCTGTACGACGACTTCGCACGGAGCTTGCCTGCCGAGAAAGGCCAGCAGGCTGGCAGTGACGCCGTACGCTCCTGTGTTGGGTATGGCGATGATGTCGCCGACCTGGAGTTCGGGCAGGTCCACGTTGTGTCCCAGGGTGTCCCCCGGAGTGCACAGTGGACCGGCGAGTGTGGCCACGAGCGACTGCTCGCAGCCGTCGAGCCGCACGGCGACGGGCAGCAGTCGGCCGATCCCGGACAGTCCCCCCAGCGCGTTGATGCCCGCGTCGAGGATGACGAAGGTCCTGCCACGGCCGGCTTTGATGTTCACCACGCGCACCAGCAGGCACCCGCTCTCCGCGACCAGGTGACGCCCGGATTCGACGGCGAGCCGGAGCGAGCCCGTGCGCCATCGCGGGAGACACCCGTCCAGGATGCGTTCGAGTTCGGAACGCAGCCGTGGATACTCGGCGCGGGCGCCGGGCGCGGCATACGGGGCAGCGAAACCGCCGCCGATGTCGAGGAACTCCAGCGGCAGGCCGAGCTCGCTCTCCAGCCGTGCGGCGAGCGCGATCGCCGACTCGAACTCACGGATGAGAGCGGCTTCGTCGGCCGCGTTGCTCATGGTGTAGAAATGCGCCCCGACGATCCTCGTCCCCGGCACGGCGGTGAGCTGATGCATCGTTTCCGGCAGGGTCTCGCTGTCGATGCCGAACTGGGACGCCTTGCCCATCATCCGGATGCCCGTCGACGCGCCTGCTGCCGGGGCGTTGATCCGCAGCAGGCAGTCGGCAACCGTTCCGTGCCGGGACGCGGCGAGGCCCACATGCCTGGCATCGGACAAGGACTCGACCGAGAACATCCGCACACCGCGCTGTATCGCCTCGTTCAACTCGGTGCCGGTCTTGCCGGGACCGGTGTAGAGGCACTCCGCCGCGCTGAACCCCGCAGCGAGCGCTGCCGACAGTTCACCGCTCGAACTGATCTCGGCCCGACACCCGTGACCGGGCCCTTCATGAAGAGCACGGGCGACATCCGGGTGCGGATTGGCCTTGAGCGCGTAGTAGACCTCGAAGCCGTCGGGAAGCGCCGCGACCAGACTGTCACGTGCGGCCACGACCCGGTCGAGATCGTAGACGTACATCGGGGTGCCGAACCGCGCGGCCAGTTCCTCGTACCACTCGTTGGTCGCGTTCACGGCCGGACCCCCTCAAGCAGGCGTTCGATTTCCCGGGTGTCGTGCTTGCCGTGCGCGGTGAGGGGGAACGCGGCCACGACATGGCAGTGCGCCGGAACCTTTGCCAGTTCGAGGCGCTGGGCCAGTTCGCGCAGGACCGTCCGGGCGGGCAGGTCGGCTTCCACACACAGTGCGAGATCCCGGTCCGCGGTGGGCGGCAGTGCGCCGGCGGCCCGGACGCCGGGGATGTCCATCGCGGCGGCTTCGATCTCCAGGGTGCTCATTCTGATGTCCTTGCGCTTGAACATGTCGTCGCGCCGGCCCTCGAAGTACAGATAGCCGTCGGCGTCCAGCCGCCCGAAGTCTCCTGTGTGCAAGCGCGGTTCACCCGTGTCCGGATCACTGCGGAAGCTGCGGGCGGTCAGCTCGGGCGCCTGCCAGTAACCAGGCATGACATGCGGGCCGACAGCCACGATCTCGCCGGTCTCCCCTGCGGGCAGCTCCAAGCCCTGGGAGTCGAGAATCAGTACGCGTGTGCCAGGCAGCGGCTTGCCGACCGAACCCGGGCGTTCGTGTTGCTCGTCCGGCGGCATGACCGAGATCCGCTTGCATTCGGTCTGGCCGAACTGGCGGACCACCGTGGCGGTGGGGAAGAGCCGGTGCAGCGCGGCCGTCGTGCCCTGCTGCAGGACCGCACCCGTGTTGGTGAACATGCGCACCGGCGGCAGCGTCCCCTTCTCGCGCTCGGCGAGGGAGACGATCATCGTGGCCAGGGACGGAACGATCGGTACCACGGTCGCGCCGACTTCGTGCATCCGCTTGAGCAGCACGAGGTCCGACTCCCCGTCGGCCAGCACCAGCTCCGAACGGCCGAGGCAGGCCAGCGGCAGTTTGTACAGGCCCACGTCCCACGACATGGGAAAGCGGGAGAACACCACATCGTCGCGCCGGTATCCGAGGACGGCGTTGATGGACGCCGAAGCGAACGTCATCTGGGCGTGCGGGACGACGACTCCCGTCGGTGCCGAGGTACTGCCCGAGGTGTGGATCAGAGCCGCGACGTCCTCAGGGCGCACCCGCACCTGATCGGCTCGCCGGCCCTGCGTGCGCAGCGGCTCCACTTGACTCCACACCGACCCGAGGTCGTGGACGGCAGCCGATGTGACGTCGCGGATCCGAGCGACGGCGGCAGCAGTGCCTATGGCCAGTCGTGGGGCCGAAGTGGTGAGTACGGAGCGCAGTTGGAAGGCCTTCATACCCGGGTTGAGCGGAACGAAGATCACGCCGCGTCTGCAAGCCCCGTAGAACATCGCGGCCAGTTCGCGGCTCGCCGGCAGTTGGACGACGAGAACGTCGCCGGGGCCGATGCCCTGGGCTTCGAGCCAGGCTTCGAACGCACGGCTGTACTCCGCCAACGCGCGATAGGACCACCTGCCCTCCGCGTCGCGTATCGCGTGCTTGTCGGGAACCTCGGCGACCGCCTCGTCGAGGAGGGAGTGGACGAGTGTCCCCTGCCGTACTGAATCTGGCATGTTCACGGTTGCACTCCGGATGTCTGCTGTCGCGTCGGCTGCGTTTCGCTCCTGCCGGAGAAGAAGAGTTCCCGGGCGCGCATTGCCAGCAGCGAACGATCGACCTTCTTGTTGGCGTTGAGGGGGAATGCGTCGAGACGGTGGTAGATCCGGGGAATCATTCCGTTCGGCAGAGTGCGACGCAGTCGGCGCGCGAATTCGACGGCAGGCAGAACGGCGCCCGTGTAGAACACCACGAGTTCCGTGCTCCCCCTCACCTCGACCGGGACCGTCACGGCGTCATCCACGGTCGTGTCCGTCCGCAACGCGTGCTCCACCTCGGCGAGTTCGACCCGCCAGCCCTGGACCTGCACCTGGGAGTCCGTCCGACCGAGGTAAGCGAACTCGTTGCCCGCGATTTCCCTCACCCGATCACCGGTGCGGTACCAGCGCCTGCCGTCTCTCTCCACGAATCTGCCCGACTCGTCGGCGGGATCGAGATAGCCCGCGCTCATCTGCGGCCCGGAGACACAGAGTTCTCCTTCTGGTCCCGTCGCCTCGCCCGCCTCGTCGAGAAGTACGTACTCGTGTCCCTGGTTCAGGACCCCGATCGGCACGATGCCGTTGACGGCCATGAGCGGTGAGCGCTCCCCGGACCAGCGATGGGCTGCGATCGTGACGGTCAGCTCGGTCGGACCGTAGAGGTTCTCCAGCACCGACCCGGGTGCGGCCCGCTGCCAGTCGGCGGCGTCACGGCACTGCAGGGCCTCGCCGGCGAGGAAACTCCAGCGCAACCCCGGCATGCTGTTGGCGTCCAGCCCACCGGCTGCGCGGACCAGCCCGACGGTCCCCGGCGTGGAGAACCACACGGTGATCCCGTGCTCGGCCAGGAACGCGGGCAGGCGGACGTACGCCTGCGGGGGGATCGCCACGAGCCGGGCGCCCGCGCCCCAGGCGCAGAACAGGTCGAACATGGCGCAGTCGAAGTTGAGGTCGAAGGCCTGGGAGAACGCGTCGGCCGGGGTGAAGTCGTACCGTGCGTCCAGCAGCCCGAAGTAGTGGCTGGTGGAGCCGTGGGTCACGACCACACCCTTGGGCCGCCCCGTGGAACCCGAGGTGAACAGGACATAGGCGGGATCATCCGGCGAGACCCGCAGCGGCTGCTCCAGGGCCCGCTCGGCGTGTGCCGAGAGCGTACCTGTGGCCTCGTCACCGGGCGCGAACACCGCGATGCCCGAGAGGCCTTCGAGCAGACCGGGCACCACCTCGGCGCCCCGGTCGTCGACGATCAGGGCCGAGGCCCCCGACATGGCGAGCATCTCCCGCGTACGGGCCAAGGGGAAGTCCGGCCGCAGCGGCACTACGGCGGCACCCGCGTACAGTGCCGCCAGGACACCGGTGTAGGCGGTCAGGCCTTTGGCACAGAGCACGCCCACCGCTCGTGGGCGGGTTCCGGCGAGCGCGCCCGCCCACAGCAGGGCCCGCTCGTGGAGCTGTGTGTAGGTCAGGGACTCGGATGCGACCTGCACGGCCACACCGAGCGGGGACGCCACGAGACCCCGTGTGAAGCGTGAGTACAGGGCGTGATCGCCGGCTGTTGCCAAGGTGACCTCCGTCGAACGAGGGTGAATTCGGCGTGCACCGTTTCCGGAGGCTCACTGCCTCATGGGGTGGCCGGCCGCTGCCGGTGCCGGAAAGTACTCGCGGGGTCCGCGGCGATCACCTGGAAGCCGCTCGTCGTGCAATTCAGCCGGCCGAACAGGCTGTCGGGACCGGAGACGCAAAGGGTCTGCGTTCCCAGCTGCCGCAGCGTGGCCAGAACGGCGGGCCAGTCCACAGGATGTACGAAGCTCTCCGCCAGCATGGCGCGTACGTCCTCGGCGGACCGGACCAGCTTCCCGGCCTGTCCTGTCACCAGGGGCAGCGCAGGTGGCCTGAAGGCGAGTTCGGCGAGGACCTCCTCCTCGGCCCTGCACCGGAGGTCTTCGAAGAGCTTCGAGTGCATCGGCGGCCGCATGGCATAGAGAGGCAGGCCGCCGATGCCGCGGACTCTTTCCTCCAGCCGGCCGAGGTTCTTCTCCTTCACCGACACCATGTGGAAGTCGTCGTCGAGGCGACACGCGATGTCGTACCACTCACCTCGATCGGCCAGCTCGTGGAGTACCTCCTCAAGTCGCGCATGCGGTGTCCGCGCGAACGACTGGGTCACCACGTCACCATGCTCGTTGGCGAAGTACGCATCGATGCAACGGGCCAGAGCGGCCGTCATCCACACCCCGTCCTCGAACGACAGGGACCCGGCATACACGGCAGCAGGCTTTTCGCCGAAGCTCGGCCCGGCACAGACGCCCGGCCGGACGTCGAGCTCACGCTCGGCCCACTCGGCCATGGCAAGACAACTCACGAAGAACGCGACCTGCGCGAATTCGGAGTAGTCGCCCTCGGCTCCGTACCACCGGTCCATCAGTGAGTAGCCGAGCCTCTTGTCGGCTCTCGCGAGCAATTTTCTGGCCGCTGGGTCGAGGAGTAGAAATTTCCCGACGTCGGTGAATCGTGTGGGGCCCATGCCTGGAAACACGATCGCGGTGCTCGCCTGTATGTCGCCGTCCTTCAAGACCGAACTCTTCTCTCCCAGTCCACCCCGATGCGGGCCGCAGGCGCGGGAGTGATGGACTCTGTGCAGCAACGAAAATGTGCCGGTCCGGGATAGAAGTCTGGTACTCGTGTGATCACTGAAAGGTCCTTGCCCGGTTTCGAGCCCTGCGAGGGACACAGTTGATGTCCGGACTCGCTGGTCCGGCTTCCCGGTTCGCTGCCATCATGCTGTCGCGCGCCACCACGAGGGAAACGCGGCGTTCCAAGAAGCCGCTCCGGTGCGCTCCAGGAGCAGAAATATCGGGAGTAATCATGTGGGACGGCCGGTTCGAAACCTTGCTGCGGGCTCAACTTCCCTTCCTGTCCATGGAAGAGGAACTCGTCGAGGAGCTGCCCTTGCGTGACTTCGGGCTCGATTCTCTGGGAATGGTGCAGCTGTTGAACGTTCTGGAAAGCGAATATCGGTTGTGGTTCGGTGAGGAGTTCCTGAAGACCGAGACCTTTCAGACGCCCGCCTCCTTGTGGAAGGCGATATCCGACATACGCGCCGGGGCGAGTTGACGGTCTCCTGCACGGACCAGGGCTCCACAGTCGCTCGCGAGGGGTGACGACACGTCAGCAGCTCTTGCCCCAGGGCGTGTTGGTGATGGCGGGCTCGCAGCGCGCCCACCTCGAACGCTTGACATTCGCACGGATCTGCTATTTGTATGGGCCCGATCATGTGATCCACAACGCAAGAACTACGTCTGGGGGAGACGTGGCGGAGCTTCGGCTGCTCGGGCCGGTGGAGCTGAGGGCCCGTGGACAGACCATTGATCTCGGGCCGCCCAAACAGCGGGCTGTGCTGGCAGCCCTGGCCATGGACTCCGGCCAGCCGGTGGCGGTGTCCACCCTGGTGGACCGGGTGTGGAACGAGTCTCCACCGGCAGAGGCCCGCAATGCCCTGTACGCGCACATCACACGTATCCGCCGACTGCTGGCCAAGGTGACGAAGGCCGACGGCGCCCCGGTGCAGTTGGAGCGCCATGCCGGCGGGTACCTCCTCGACCTCGATCCCGATGGGGTCGATCTGCTTCGCTTCCGCCAGCTCACCGAACTGGCCCTCGGCAAGAACCTGGACGACGGCGCACGGGTGGCGCTGCTGCGTGAGGCGCTCGAACTGTGGCGCGGACGCCCACTGGAAGGTGTGGACGGATCGTGGGCGGAGTGGACCCGGGCGAATTTTGACCTGTACCGGGTGGAGGCAGTGGTGGCGTGGGCCCGGATCGAGTTGGAGTTGGGCAACCACGAGGCGGTCATACCCCGGGTGCATGCGCTGATCGGCGAGCACCCGTTGGCGGAGCCGCTTGCTGCCGGGTTGATGCGTGCGCTGCATGCGGCCGGCCGTGACGCCGAGGCCCTTGAGGTGTTCGCGGCGATGAGGCGCCGGCTCGTCGAGGAGTTGGGCGCCGAGCCGGGAGCCGAACTGCGCTCCATCTACCAGTCGGTGCTGCGTGGTGAGGTGGACCGGACCGCGCCGGCCATGCCGTACCCGGCGTCGGCCGGGAGGGACCGGGTAGTAGCGGCTCGTACGGTCCCGGCGCAGCTGCGGGAGGCCGCCCTCTCGGTGCCGCAGCAGCGGGCTCCGGCGGACCCTGAGCCGGCACGGCGGGCGCCATGCACCCTGCCCGCCGGCATCCCCGACTTCGCCGGTCGCGCGGACGTCGTCGGTGAGCTGGTACAGGCGTGCCAGGAGGTCGGGTCGAGTGGCGAGCGCACCATGGTCGTCCTGTCCGGCGCGGCCGGCGCCGGTAAGACCGCGGTCGCCGTCCACGTCGCACACCAGCTCCGGTCCGCCTTCCCTGACGGGCAGCTCTACCTGCACCTGCACGGTCTCTCCGCGCCGCGTGCCCCGGCCGAGGCCGTGGGACAGTTGTTACGGGCGCTGGGCGTGCAGCACGCCGCCGTTCCACAGGACGCCGATGAGCGTTCGGCACTGTTACGGTCCCTCACCGTTGACCGGCGCTACCTGTTCGTGCTCGACGACGCGGCGGACGAGGCGCAGGTGCGGCCCGTGCTGCCCGGCGCCGGCAGCGTCGTGCTGGTCACCAGCCGCCGCCCACTGTCCGGTCTGGAGGGAGCGCACCGGCTGGAGCTGGGTTCGTTCTCCGACGCCGAGGCGCTCCGCCTGCTCGGATCGGTCGTCGGCGAAGAGCGGCTGATGCGCGATCCGGCGGCGGCCGCCGACATCGTCCGGCGCAGCGCGGGACTGCCGCTGGCCGTACGGATCGTGGCGAGTCGCCTCAAGGCCCGCCCCGACCGCGCACTGGCAGCGGCGGCGGCAGAGCTGGCGGACGAGAGCCGGCGGCTGGACCTGTTCGCCACCGGGGATCTCGACGTACGAGCCAGCATCGGCCTGTCGTACCGGGCGCTGCCGCCGGACCACCAGCGCGCGCTGCGCAGGGTCTGTCTGCTCGACGCGCCGGACGTTCCGGCCTGGGTCTTCGCCGCCGCGGCGGATCTCCCCGGGCTCAGCGCGGATGCCGGCGGTGGTCGGCGCCGGTCCGGCACCGTGACGGCGGCGGCCGATCCCGGAGCCTCCATAGTGGACGATCTGCTGGCAGTGCATCTGGTCGAATCGGCAGGCATGGACGAGGCCGGCCAGCCACGCTACCGCCTCCACGACCTGGTCCGCGCTTACGCGCGGGAACGGGCGATCGAAGAGGACGGCGAGGCGGACCGGCAGGCCGTGCTGACCCGGCTGCTCGCCGGCTAGTGAGGCTGTCCGACAACGGTGTCGAAGAGATGGAAGGAGTACGACCTGTGGTGCCGGTCGTACTCCTCCGAGGAACCGCTCAACTGGCGCCCGTCCCCTCTGCGGTGGCGGGCGCCCCCGTCTCACATCTGGTCCGGGGCCTCGATCCCCAGCAGGCCGAGGCCCAGTTCCAGTGTCCGGGCGGTGATGTCGCACAGGACCAGTCGACTCTGCTTGACGTCATCCTCGGCGCGCAGGACAGGGCACTTCTCGTAGAAGCTCGTGAACGCGGCCGCCAAGCCGTACAGGTAGTTGGCGAGCTTGTGGAACTCCAGCGATTCGGAGACCTCGGCGACGAGGCTGCTGAACTCGAGCAGCTCGAGAGCGAGGGCACGCTCGGCGGGCTCGGCAATGACCAGCTTGTCGACGCCCGGCAGCGGCGTCTTCACGCCGGCGCGGCGGAAGATGGAGCAGATCCGGGCCCGCGCATACTGCAGATAGGGCGCAGTGTTGCCTTCGAACGACAGCATCCGGTCGTAGTCGAAGACGTAGTCCCGCGTGCGGTCGGTCGAGAGATCCGCGTACTTGACGGCACCGATTCCGACCGCACGCGCGACAGCGGCGCGGGTGTCCTCGTCGAGCTCGGGGTTCTTCTCCGCGATCACGGCGGACGCCCTCACCACGGCCTCTTCGAGAAGGTCGACCAGCTTCACCGAGTGGCCGGCGCGGGTGCGCAGCATCTTGCCGTCGTCACCGAGGATCGACCCGTGACCGATGTGCTCGGCGCGAGCGGGCGGGACGATCCAGCGAGCGTCCCGAGCAACGTCGTACACCATTTCCAGGTGCTGGCGCTGGGGCAGACCGACGACGTACAGCAGGCGGGTGGCGTGGAGGTTGCGCAGGCGGTGCCGGATCGTAGCGAGGTCGGTCGCGCCGTAGCCGAAGCCGCCGTCGCCCTTCTTGACGATGATCGGCAGCGGGTCGCCGTTACGGTTCGTGTAGCCGTCGGGGAACACGCACTGGGCACCTTCGCTCTCCCGCAGCAGCCCGAGCTCGTCGAGCTCGTCGACCACGGGCTGCAGCTGGTCGTTGTAATGGCTCTCGCCGAAGAAGTCGTCTTCGGTGAGGCGGACGCCCAACATGCCGTAGACGGTCATGAAGTACTTCTTCGACTCGTCCACCAACGTCTTCCACAGACGCAGTGTCGTCTCGTCGCCGCTCTGCAGCAGGACGACCCGCTTGCGGGCCCGGTCCTTGAACGTCCCGTCGGCGTCGAACTTGACGCGAGCGGCTTTGTAGAAGCCGTTCAGATCGCCGACCGAGAGCTCGTGCGCGGCCTCTGATTCTCCAATGTCCAGCAGGTGCTCGACGAGCATGCCGAAGGGAGTGCCCCATTCGCCGATGTGGTTCTGGCGAATGATGGTGTGCCCCCGCCATTCCAGGAGTCGCACAGCCGCGTCGCCGATGATTGTCGAACGCAGATGCCCGACGTGCATCTCCTTGGCCGCGTTCGGTGCGGAGTAGTCGATCGCGATGATCTCCGGAGACTTGGCCTGTGGCACACCGAGCCTCTCGTCACCGACCGAGTCGGTGAGCAGGCGCGCGAGAACTTCGTCGGCGAAGGTCAAATTGATGAAGCCGGGTCCGGAGATCTCCACCGAGGAGCAAAGATCGTCGAGCTGGGCCGCCTCGACGACCCGGCCGGCGATGTCACGCGGATTGCCACCGATCCGACGGACCAGTGACAGGGCGGCGTCCGACTGGAAGTGGGCGTGCTGGGATCGTCGGATGACCGGGTCGACGGGTGCGCCTGCCACCGTCTCGAATGCCGGGGCCAACCTCTGATGCAGTAATTCTTCCAAGTTCTCCACTCGGAAAATCTATCCGAGGCGAAGGAACAGCATCAATCCCGATC